>NZ_JBBXMW010000034.1:0-38622 GCF_038442325.1 Methylorubrum subtropicum
CCTGACCGGCGGGGGGGGGCGAGGCCCCGCCCGGCCGGGATCGGCCGCCGGATCGTCGCCGCGCGGCGACGAGGGAGGGGGGGCCGCGCGAGTGGGGGGTGGGAGATCCACGGCCGGGTGGCAACTGAGGCCGGGGCACGAGTGACGACGAACGAGAGAGCGAGGAAAAATCAGGGAGGATTTTTACGAGAAAACGAGTGAGGAGACACAAAGTGGGTTGGTCAAAAAACTATAGCTAACCGCTTATGGTAATTATTCTTTCGATCGAAGGCTGTGGGCCTCGCATCAGTTGTTCGTCGGTTGGCTCTGGCGGCAGCCAAGATTGATCGGGACCGATCACCATCATCACTTCCGCCTGGACCGTGCGACGGAGCAATCCCAGTTCCGGCGCGCGGGATGCCCGTAGCGGCTTCCGGATCAGCTCATAGATATGCTCCTCGCCAACGCTCTCCGGGACGAACTCAGCCCGCTCGCGCAGGTGCTCCAAGACCCGTATGATGCTGTTTTCCAACGTCCGGAGGGCATTGGTTCTCAGCTCGACCGCCATCCGCTTGTGACGATCGGCAAACGCATCGGCGATGGCCTGCTGCTTGGCCTGCTCAGACGCTGCGAGGAGCTTCTGTCGCTCTGCCTGTGCGATCGCCAGCGATCGCTGCCGCGCGGCTTCGGCAGCAACGGCTGCCTGTCGCTCCTCCTCAGCGGCACGGTTGGCGGCCTCAGCGGCCAGCCGTGCAGCCTTAGCTTCACCGGCTTTGATCCGTTCGAGGGCGGCTTCGTGGATCAAGACCGATCGGACGCGGCGTAGATAGAGCGTGAGGCCGAACACAACGGCCAAGCTAGCGAGTGTGCACGCCTTCCAACCGAAGACATCAGGAATGGTGCTCTGGCACAACCACAGCGCCGCGACCGCGAACCCGCCGATCCCGATCCAGATCCCACGACCGTAATAGTACGCCTTCTCAAACCGCCGGGAAATCTCAATGGGCGGCAAGGTGCCCGCGCGCTCCTTGAGAAGGCTGCGCTCGATTTTCGCAACGTCATCGGTGAAAAGTGACATCAGCAAGCGTAGCGGTGCGAGGTCTGGTTTCTCATGTTGCCAGCAAACGGCCAAGCTCGAAACCTCTATCTCGGGGATCTCGCTCCGGATCTGGCGACCATGGAACGCCTGGTACGGGATCGTATGAAATTTACCCGCAAACCCCTGCTGCTGTACGAGGAATTCTGTACCGCCCTGGCCAATCTGCCGCGCTTGGTACGAGCGCGGAGCAGTACGCCTGAGGACGCGCCGTCAGCCCTGTCAGACTTCGTGCGCCTGAGTGAGCGGCACAGCTTCACCGCAGACTTTGACGGTTGGACGAGTTACCTCCGGGCGCAGACGCCCCACCGGAACGCCTTTGATCAGGCGGTGAAGCTCCCACAGTACCAACGCGAGGGCCTGTTCCCGGCGGACGGGTTGAGTGACGCTGCACTGATCGTCGCCACACGCGGCTGGGGCAAGTCTGAGCTGCTGAAAGCCATCGTCCGGCATGACATCGAGGCCCCCAACGACGAGCGCCCGGCGTCATCGTTGATCGTGCTGGACCCCGGCGGAGACCTGGTTCGGCAAATCGCGCACTGGCCGGAGCTATCCGGTCCCGCCCGGCGCTCCGACCGGCTGGTTTACATCGAGCCCAACCTCAAGCCCGGCTGGTCGGTCGGCATCAATCCCCTGGACGGCCGGGGACTGGATCACGATGCCCGAAACGAGGCTGCCGCGATGCTGGCGGAGGCGCTCGATGCCAACACGGCACCCCTCAGCATGAACATGGAAACCCTCATCATCCACTGCGCCACGGTGCTGCTGGCCCGACCAGGTTCGACGTTACGGGATCTCCGCGACATGCTGCGCGACCCGAAAACGTACCCAAAGGCGGCCGAGCTGTACCGCTACGCTCTGGCTTATCCTGACCCGGACACCCGCGAGTTTTTCGAGCTGGATTTCCCGAGCCGGGCTTTCGCCGGCACGAAGGAGTGGCTGCTGACTCGCCTGATCCGACTTTTCGCGGTGCAGGGTCTCTCCGCCATGTTCGGCGGCGAGACCACGGTGGATCTGCGGGCCGCGATCGAGAGCCGCAAGGTCGTGCTGGTCAACCTTGAGCCGCTGAAGGCGAAAAGCATCGTCGCCACAGCGGGACGCCTGCTCGTTGCGGCAGTTGGTGGGGCCTGCCGTGCCCGTGCGGACATGAAGCCCGGCACGGTTCACGCGCCGATCAACTTCGTCATCGATGAGGTGACGCTGCTTGCCGGGCGCGAGCTGGTCGATCAGCTCGCGCTCCTGCGCAAGCGTGGGCTGAACCTGGTCATGGCGCAGCAGGTCATGGGAGCCGGGTTCTCGGCCGAGGACAAGGCAATGCTGATCGGGAACACCGGAGGACGGTTTGTCGGGGGTTTGGATCGCGGTCTGATTGGCGACATGATGCGGGTGTCGGATCGGGAGGCCAGCACCTTACCCAAGCTCGAACAGCGTCAGTTCTGGGCTTCCTGGCGCACGATCGGAGGGCCGCACCTGCTGACGGTGCGCGAGGATCTGGCCGGATACAGGCTGCGCGTAACGGAGGCAGAATGGGTGGCCTACACCAGCGCCGCGACCGAACTGCCTGAGGCGGGGGGCTATTATCGGATCGCCAAACCGATCCCTGCAGAGGCCGATCCGCCGGAGCTACGGCCGGGCTACGTCGTGCCATCAGAGGCGCCGGCTGTGGTGGTAACGGTCACGCCAGAGCCAAAACAGCAGACCCACGTTCCCACAAACCAAGCTTCCCACGTTACCACGTCAGCGGTGGACAAGCAGCCAGCGGTACGGCTTACGCCTCAGCAACCTGATAACCTGCGCATGGTCCGGCCGCCTAAGCCCGCTGCCCCAGGGACAGCACCAAGGGTTGAACCATCAACCCACGTTCCCACGTCCCCAGAAACCAAGGGACCCACTGCGGGGCGTGTTCCTGTCGAGGCCATCAACATCGGCCTGGCCCGACCATCACGGACGGCGCATGCCACGGAGGTGAAAGAGCAAGCTCCTGAGGCCATCCCACCTTCCCATAAAACCACGTACCAGGTTCCCCACGTTGCCACGTCCCAAGAAAACGAGGAAGCTGCAGCAGGCGGAGTACCTGTGCAGCCCGTTGAGCTTGGCCTTTCCCGGCCCCCGCGAACAAAGGCGAAGCCGGCACCGGGAGCCAAGAAGGCAGCCGCCAAAGGCAAGCGCCGGGCGGCGGAGCCGCCTGTCGTTAAGACGGACGACCAGGCTGCTACTGCGCCTGAGATCGAAGCGCGGTTCGTGAGCAAGACCGGGCTTGAGGGGCTGTTTTGACCATTCGGGGCTACTTCCCCTCGCAGCACGAGTACGAGATCCTGCTCGACATCGCCTTGTACCGGCTGCTGTCGGTCGAGCTGCTGCACAAGCTTGGGCATGGCACCCCGGAGACGATCCGCAAGGCGTTGCGGATGCTTCGGCGGCAGTGCCTGGTCGGCAGCACAGCCCCATCCACTAAACCGGCCCCCGAAAAAGCGGAGGTTGGGACACCGCACTTGTTCTGGCTGTCACCCAAGGGTGATCGCACGCTCAACGAGTTGCACGGGCATCGGGTCGCTATCGGCGCAACGCGGCGTTTCGGAAAAGACAACGAGATCGAACACCGCCTCGGGATCGTTGCAATCCACATGGCGTTCCGGGCGTGGGCCAAGGCTACGGGCAAACGCGACATCTCGTTCGTATGTGACTTCGAGCCAGGTTCGCCCGGCCGGGGTAAGGTGACGACGATCCGATACAACAAGCAGGAAGCCACACCGGGCGGCCTCATCAAAACGGCAGCCTCGTACCTGCCGGACGGCTACGCCCGGTTCGCTTTCCCCGATCCGACCTTACCGCCGCAGCTCATGGTGGTTGAGTTCGAGCGCGGCGGCGGCCGGGGCGATCTGAGCATGTTTTTCCGGGGCAGGAAGAATAGGCCCCCGAAGCTCGACGGGATACGCGAAGCCGCTGAGCATGACGTGGTGGAGCAGGCCAAGGCATTGGGCAGCCCAGCCCCATACCTGATTGTGTTCGGCACCGAGGAGACGCGCGATCGAGCCCTTAATGGACGCTGGCCCGATAGGGGCGCGGAGGTCTGGCGGCGGTTCTTCATCAAATCCCTGCCGGAGATCGAGGCGGAAGGAGCGGATTTTCAAAACGGATGGTGGCGGGTGGATGGGTCGCGGCGTGACCTCTACGCCGGTCGTTGAGCACTATGCCCGGAGCCGAGCGGCCGGGCCGCGCGGGTGATCTCGTCCTCTCCGTGCAACCTCCTCAGCCTTTGCAAGGCGGGCGCAAAGCGCCCGCAGGAGATACACCCGCGCCCTCGGCGCGGGTTCATGCGTGCAGGCGCTAGGAAGGTCCTAGACGGCGATTTTAGGCATTTTTGGCCGCCCAACCATCTGTGCACCGTCTCCGGCTCTAAAGCCTCCAGGATTGGCCGCTGTGCATCCTGAAGCACTCTTCCACTCGGAAGCCAAAACCAGCCGCCGCAGGCGGCGCATCATCGATTTCGACCGCCGTAAGGCGGTCTCCGTTTTGGGTGGGGGAGGGGGTTTCGCGAAGCGAAAGGGCCGGAAGGGCCAAAGTTTCTAAGTGAGACGAAGCCCCTCACAGCGGAAAAACTACCGCCTTGTGTATCGTGTCTGAGCTGGGGATGGGCTGTGGACGTCTATAAAAAGGTCTTTAAATTGATCTAATAAAGAAGGTCTTTAGGGAAATTTCGACGGCCTGGCATAGGGTTACACCCCAAATCTGGGGCGAGGTTATACAAATCTGGGGCGAGGGACGACAAATTTGGGGCGAGGGGTTCCAAAATCTGGGGCGAGGGTATGATTTCGCCTGCGTCTCACCGGCAAATCTGGGGCGAGGGTATGAGCCCCAGATCCGGTGGCAGAAATCTGGGGCGAGGGTCTACGGATGCGGGTGGTTTGGCCCAAAATCTGGGGCGAGGGTCCGTTCGTAGGGCTAACCGGCTGAAACGGTGTGATGCCCCTAGGGAAATGACGCCTAAAAGCGGCTCTGACGGCCAATTCTGGGGCGAGGTTTCCCGCTAAAGCTAGGGTTAACAAAGAGTTTTCACCAAAGACTGGGGCGAGGTTTCCCGTCTGGTTAGGCCGCATCCGGTGTGGGCGGGTCCGCTTCCGCGCCCGAGGTTTTGGCAGCAATCTCGTTGGCTTTGTTGGCCAAAAGCTCCAACTCGCCCTGAGTGGGCAGGGCGTGGACGTAGTGCCAGCGGCGGCCCTTGTGCCAACCGGAGCCGGTCACTTCCTCGCGGTAGCTCTCCAAGCCCTTGGCGGCCACCATGTCCTTGAAAGCCTCGCGGCACTCCTTGCGGAATTGGCTGCGCTTGGCGGCGGTTGCCCCCTCGCCCCAGAGTTGGCGGCCGGCGAGCTGCGCCAGGCGCTCCTCATCAATCCAGGTGTGTCCGGGCTGGCTGTCGATGAACGGCCAAAAAACCTTGGCGTGATCGGACTTTAAACGGAACTGGATCTCGGCGTTGATGCTGACCAGCGAAGCCTTTTGGATCATCTCAACGACGGTCTGACCGTAGCGGACCACCACCTCGCTATCGAGCTGCGCCCCGGACCAGGACAGCTTGGTGATCATCGGCTCCGAAGAGCCTGGGGTGTCGGCCAGACGGCTCTGCGATCGGCTCTTGAGGATTTTCTCCATGTCTTCAAGGGATCGGCCCTGGTGGATTATAAGGCTGACCTGTTGTATTTCCTGAAAAACGGTCATTAACGTGAGCAGATTGTTGACGTGCTCAGTCTTATCCATGGCTTTGAGCAAAGCTCGCCAAGTTGTCTTGGTCTCACATACAGGCAGCATCGGCAGGATGAACGTGCCTTTGCGGTAGTTTGGATTGTCTTCGTAAACCGTCGTTGGCTTCATCCGAAACAGTGCATAGATCGCGTCACGATGCTGGCTGCCGAGTTCTCGGCCTTTAACCTCGATGACGGAATAGCCTGGTACGACGTAAGTCTGAGAGAAATTGCTGTCAGTGATCAAACCCTGCCGGCGCGGAGCAAAGGCAGAGGTCCGGGCGAGGCGGTCCGGCAGGTTCGATGGGTTCTTCCGCCCACGCCGGTTCTTCATCGTGCGCTTCTTGCGCTCGATGCGGGCGACTTCGGCGGGGGTGAGGTTGAAGAGATCGGTCATAGCAGCGCGCAACGCTAACCCGGAACGGGAAACCTCGCACCAGATTTGCAACACACCATGCCCAAAACGGCAGCACTCTTAGAGAGATAGCTGGGGCGCGTGGTGATGCTACAACAGGCGATCCGTGGGTTTATGGGAACCCATATTCCAGGCTTCCCATTTTCCCACGTTACCACGTCCCTAGGAATGACGGCTGCGGTACTCGGACCACATCCGCATGAACAGGTCGCTCATGTTGGTGTCGTTTTCGGCCGCGTAGGCTTTGACCGCGCGACGGATCTCCGGCGGCACCTGGAACTGCAGCTGGACGTGCTGGCCGGTGGCGGGCTTGGTCAGAGTGGGTTCAGTAGACGACACAGGAGCTGGGGCAGCGTCCTTCGCACTCACGAGCTTGGGCTTGGTCGGGCGGTTAAGATTGAGGGGGGTGCTCATGCGGCGTTGTCCTGGGTTTCGGTCTGGTTGTTGAGCGGCGCGATCAACTCGACAAACAGGTTTTGGGCCTTCTCGTTGAGGTTCTTGAACCCCGTCTCAGATACGGCGTGGCCGGTATCCGTCGCCTGACGGTAGGCTGCCTGTTCTGCCAGGGTGGTCGTTACGACCGTGTATCCGGCCTGGTTGATCATCCGGCGCGCGTCGCGATCTTCCTTGTCGCTTTTGCCGGTACGCGTCAGCACGAACAGCACCTTGTTCATATCGACACCGTTGAGGCGCAGCTCGTGAGCCAAGGGGATCTGCGTCCCCCAGTCGTCAGAGGACGTACCGGTAGGAATGATAATCACGTCCGATCCGCGTGCCGCCGTCAGTGTGTCCATCGTTGCCTCACCCTGACCATCGAGCACCATGACATCGAGATCGCCGCGCGCAGCCTCCTTGAGGGCTTTATCGACGCGATAGGGCTCAGCACGCACCTCGGGCACGATGTTGTTCGCCATGCGCCGGGAGACCCAGTTCACGCACGTCTTCTGGCTCACATCCAAGTCGGCGATTTTGACATTCCAGTTCTCGCCGTCCGTGACCTGGCGAGCGAACTCGGTGGCGATCAAGCGGGAAATGGTGCTTTTGCCGACCCCACCCTTCTGACCTAAGACGCTGATAACGAACGTCATATCAGGCCCCTTTCATTGTTCTCATAATCCCACGTCACCACGGACGTGGGAACGTGGGGATCAGGATTGCCAAGGCCGCTGAGACCGAGTGTCCCTGATTTCCGTAAAGGCCACGTTGCCACGTCCCCATGCGCGTGGGAACCCTGAGACCTTACTCCGTGGGACCATGGGGACATGGCTCGCAAGGTTTCAAGCTCACCATGTCCCCATTTAGCCACACAACCACGTACGTGGTGGGCTTGCGACATGGTGAAATGGGGACGTGGCAATGTGGGAAGGAGCTTGTTTCCCTCTGCACAAACAGAAACGCCCCCGGCTGGGGGCGTTTTAGCTCGATGGTGCCGGCATCATGCCGTGGCCATGGTCAGCGTGATCCGGCCGCCTTCACCCGCCTTGGGGTGGGGCCGCACCGTGATCTCCACGTCCTGGTCGAACGCGGTCAGAAAGCCCATCAGTCGCTCGACTGAGTACCCCCGGATGCTGCCCCGGAGCAGTTTGGAGAGATCCGCCTGTCCGATGCCGATCAGCTGAGCCGCCTTGGTCTGCGTGAGCTTCCGCGCAGCGATCAGCTGACGCAGAGCGGCGGTAAGGTTGGCCTTGAGCAGCATTTCTTCTGCGTCGGGCAGTTCCAGGTCGGCAAAGACATTGCCGCTGCCGTGGAAAATTTCCACGTCGGGTTCACTCATGGCTTGTGTCCTCCTTTTCCGGTACGCGTTGCATAATCGGCCTCGGCCATCTGCAATCGCGCTTTGATAAGCTCAATTTCGCGTTGCGGCGTAGCGATGCCCTTCGTTGACTTCTTTTGGAAGCAATGCAGGACATAGATTATGTCAGTGAAGCGCACCGTATAAACGGCCCGATAGGTGTCTCCGTCGTAGTTCTCGACAATTTCGAGAATACCACGACCACCAAAACCTTTCAGCGCCTTTGCTGCTAATGGCTCCTCACCCAACTGGGCGAGGTCGAGCGCATAGCCGACATCGGCACGAACGGCCTGCGGAAACGCCAAGAGGTCTTTGCGGGACGATCCAAGGAACGCGCAGGGCTTGCGTTGGGGTGGGGTTGCCTTCACTCCCTAGATTATGGGCATATCACCATAATGCGTCAACGGAAAAGCTGACAGGGTCGCGGATCGGGGAGTGCCGCAGCCCACTTTCAGCCTTATACTGCTAGGCTTACGCCAGCGCTTATATCGCTTTTGTATGAGGCATATAATGACTTCTGAAAGCCTCCATCCACTGCGGCCGCACGAGACGGTACAAAGAATTCTTATTTCGTCCACGAGCCATTTCATCGGTGAATTCGAAAATCTTGCCATATTGATCAGCCACGCGTTTCCTGGCTTTCAGGATCGGGGAGGTTTCGCGCGCCGAATGGAAGGTCCGAGTAGCCGGACAGGTCTTATTATCAGCTTTCGTACAGAGCCACTAAAAAAAGAAGCCGGTATTGTGCTGCCGAACTTTGAGCCTCACGGCGATTTATTTTGTTCATATCTGTCTCTGCTGTTCGGCAAGAGATTTGACACCCATGGCCCCTTCGAGACCAATGGTAACTTTTGGTTGCCTGACATGGCAAATTTCGATCAGTTTATTAACCATCTCACGCCGCAGAACAGGCATAGACCTCGCGCTGATCTTCCTATCCCTCTAAACCTTAGTGAAATCCAACGCCTTGAAGCTCTTTTACTCGACTACTCGATAGACCAAAAACTGAGAACAACTTTTCAGGCAGCCTGTCGTTTCTATCTACGCGCCCTGCAATCCGCTGAAAACGATGTTGAAGTTTCGTACCTACATCTGATTACTGCTGGAGAAATTCTATCAAATGTAACAGACATTGATAATTCAGAACTAATTGACGACGATACAAAGGGATTACTCTCTCGAATTGAAGCCGGCATGCCCGATGGCGCCGCAGTATCTCGTGCAGTCAGAGGTAAATTGCGGCAAATCAAGCGCCGATTTGTGTTGACCATTACCCACCTTATTGATGACGATTTTTTCGATCGCAGAGAAGCGGCCCATGAGTACCAGACGTTCAGGAAAGACACGTTCAAGCAAAGAATTTCAGCGGCATACGATATTCGGAGCCGCTATGTGCATACTGGTACAGCGTTTGGTGGCTGGATCGCGCCAAGAGGGAATGGATCAAATGATGAAGTCATCACTGGTCGTCCTGTAGTTAACGACGCAGAATTTGCTAATTTACTCGAGCGCACCCCAACATATGTTGGACTTGAGAGAGTTATGCGATATGCACTCCTCAAATTTGCTGAAAAAACTGGCCTGATCGATTTGAGCAATATCACCTCTAAACCTGCAGATAATAGCTGCGAGGCGGATCAAGATCTGGTTATGCCAATTGAACCGATTGGGGACGCCAAAGCACCCTAAAATAAGACGTTCTAGTAGTAACTTAGTATCGGAAAGGGTAGGGGCCTAGAAACAGGTCGCCCATGGCCTTCCGGTGCCGGTAGGTGAACCAGCGCTGGCGCAGGTGCTCGGCGCGGTCGTGGAGGATGTGGCAGCGCTGGCAGAGCGCCTTGAGGTTCTTCGGGTCGTTGTTGCCCGGATCATGGTCGAGGTGGGCGCAGGCGAGATAGACGCGCGTGGTCTCGATCACCTTGCCTGCCGGCAGGCATTCCAGTGGTGCCAGCTTCAAGGGTCGCCCCCGGCCGTTGCGCCAGGTTTGCGCCGCCGCGTCCCACCAGCGGCCATCGCCCAGGTGGAACACCAGCTGACCGTGCGGCCGGCCACAGCCCTCACAGCAGCCCTTGGCTCGGCCGAAACGGATCACGTCGGACAGCTGCGCCCAGTCGATCGGGTAGAAAAACCGGTTCTCTGGGCGGATCGGCATCGCGTCAGCCCTCCGGACGCGCCTGGCTGCGCGCGCGTGCCTGCGGGAAGTAGGTGTAGAAAGTCCGCGCCGAGACGCCGAGACGCTTGGCGATCTTGGCGATCGGAATGGTGCCGGCGTCGATCATCGCCCGGCCGGCGGCCAGGTCGGCATCAGACAGCCGCCGCGGGCGTCCACCCTTGCGGCCCCGTGCCAAGGCGGCCTTGAGGCCGGCGTGGGTTCGCTCGCGGTTCAGATCCAGGAAGTACTCGGCGATGGTGCCGAGGAAGTTGAACATCATCCGCCCGGTGGCGGTCTCGGTGTCCACCTGCTCGGTCAGGGACCGCAGCTTCACGCCGCGCTCCTGCAGCATGTGCGCGGTATCGAGCATTTCGCGGAGGGAACGGCCGAGACGGTCGATCTTCCAGACCACCAGCTGGTCCTCTGTGCGCAGGAAGTCCAACGCGCCTTCCAAGGCAGGGCGCTTTGTGCCTGCGCGCCCGCTCTCCTTCTCCTCAAAGATCCGGGAGCAGCCAGCGGCCTTCAGGGCATCACGCTGCAGGTCCAGGTTCTGGTCCTCGGTCGAAACGCGCGCGTAGCCGATCAGCATGTGAAGATTGTACGGAAATACCGTTTTTCGCACAATAGTTTTCTTCACATATTTTCTTCACGGAACCGGGGCTGTTTTGCACGCCGGGGGAGGGGGCTTGCATCCATGTGCAGAAAACGGTCGTTTTCTGCACATGGGCTGATCTCACGATTTGGTGCACCGCGACTCAACGGAACGGGCAAGAGGCAGGGTTCACCGTCCATACCGATGAGATTGATCCGAGCTGAACGACAGGGCGGGTTCGGCACGGAACCACGGCCAAGCTTGACCGTTGTGAAAGTAACATACAGTCACGCTTGGGACGCTCACCGTGAAGACGATCACCACCATTGCTCTCGCGCTGTCGTCCCTGGTGATCGTCTCTGCAGCCCAGGCTCAAGAGCGTCAGACAACCGTATCCAGCACCCCGGCCAACATCGATCTGCCCCCCAACTTGCTGCGTGGCAGCACGACGGCTGGCACGGTGGCTGCCGGCGACGCGACGACGGCGCGCAAGGTCCGCATCATCATGCCGTCGCCCTACGGCAACTGAGCCCCGGCCCGCTTCCCCTCAGCTCCGGGCCCGCGACGTGCAACCGGCCCTACCCTGGAAAGACCTCCCATGAACCGTAAGCTTACCCTGGCCGCTGCACTCCTTGCTCTCAGCCTGCCGGCTGCTGCCCAGGCACAGGGCCTCGTGCGTGGTGCTGAAGAGGGCGCTGCGGTAGGCCGCGCGCAGGGCGGACCGATTGGCGAGATCGTCGGCGGCGCCATCGGTGCGGCCACCGGCACCGTCAACGGCATCCTCGGCATCGATAGCCGCCCGCGCTTTCGTAGCTACGTCTTGCGCGAGGGCCGGCCGTCCTACACCTACGGGGAAGAGGTCCGGGTCGGCACCGTGCTGCCGTCCGACGGCGTAAGCTATTACGAGGTGCCGGCCGAGTACGGCGCCAGCGGCTACCGCTACACCGTCGTCAACGGCCGCCCGGTGCTGGTCGAGCCTGGCAGCCGCCGGATTGTCGAGGTGATCGACTAAAATCGGATCGCATCGTCAGCCGTGAACACGGTGACGTGAACGCAATACAGCGGCCCTCGCCTGACCCCGCGGTCTCTTAGGCAAGGGCTGCTCGTTCTTCGGCCACCGTGCCGGAGTGGGCCGGCGCGGTGGGCAACAGTGCCCCCAATTGTCTGTCGCGTCGGTTCAATCGTCTGAACCAGGGCTGCTGATCGGGCTAAACGGCGAACCGCCGGATGGTCGCCTCGATCTTGCGCCGGTCGAAGGGCTTGCCAAGCACCACACCGCGGGCCGGGATCTGCGAGGCATCCCACGGCTGCGAGGAAATCATCACCAGCTCGATCGGCGGCCAGCGGTCCCGGATCGCTACCGCCAGCCGCATGCCGGCGGTCGAGCCGCGCATGTCGAGGTCGGTGAACACCGTGCGGATGTCTGTGCGGGTTTCCAGGATCCCGATGGCCTCGGCCACGCTCGTCGCCTCGACGGCCTCACAGCCGGCATTCTCGACGAACTCGATCATCGCCAGCATTAAGATCGGGTCATCCTCGACGCACAGCACTTGGGTCGGGGCAGGAACCTTGGACTGCGCCATCGTGGCTAGTGAACCTGAACCTGAATTTCTGCCAGGGGCGCGCGGAACTCGGCACGCAAGCCGATTGGGTCGTAACTCAGATTGGCAACCCGCGTTCCCATCAGGCCCATACGGATAAGCTTTGAGCCGAAACCGCCGCGCCCGCTCGGGGCAGCGACTGCCGGGCCACCGAGCTCGTTCCAGTCGAGCACCAGCGTCGGCGCACTGCCCTCCTCGGTTCGCCACGCAATCCGCACCTTGCCGGCGCCGGCCGACAGCGCACCGTACTTCAGCGCGTTGGTCGCCAGCTCGTGCAGCAGCAACGACAGAGACAAGGCGGCCTGCGGGCTGATGTCGAGGTCCGGCCCGTCGATGGCGAACCGGTCGAGGTCGGCCTGCATCGTCAGCACGCTTTCCATCACCGCGCGCATCCTGGCGGCTGTCCAACTCTTCTGCATCAGCACGTCGTGGGCGCGCGACAGCGCCAGCACCCGGCGCTCGAACGCCTCGACCGGTTCGCGCTCGGTCACGCCGCGCAGGGTTGAGCTGGCGATCGACTGCACGATGGCGAGAGTGTTCTTCAGGCGGTGCGCCAGCTCGTAATTAAGGACTGTCTGCAGTTCCTCGGCGCGCACCCGCGCCACGCCAACCTCGACCCGATCGGCGACGTTGCGAAGGAACGCTAACTCCTCGGTGGTCCAGACACGCGGCTTCACGTCATGCACGATGAACACCGCCACCGTGCGCCCGCGCTCGCGCACCGGCATATGGACAAGAGCTGCGATGTCGAACCCTAGCCACCGCGCTGCGTCAGCCACGGTGCGCGGGTCGCAGGTCACATCATTGACCACCAGCGCCTCACCCTGCAGCAGGGACGCGCGGATGTTGCCGAAATCGTCGTAACGGTGCCGGCCGGCGACACTGGCCTGACCGGGCGCGGTCCAGTCCGGTTCGATGATGACCGCCTCTACGTCGCCCTCGACCCGACCGTAGCCGGCACGCGTCGCCCCCAACGTGCGCCCGACGATCTCGGCTCCGGCGTGGGTCATGTCAGCGATGGTCGTCAGATCGCGCAGCTGATCACCGAGGGACAGCAGCGCCGTGCGGCGCGCCTCGGAGCTGATCCGTGCGGTTACGTCGAGGAAGATGACCCCGAAACGATCGCCATCGAGCTTGAAGGCGGTCCCTTCGTACCAGTTGCCATTCGGGGCGAACTGCCGGGTAAACCGCCAGGCTTCCCCCGTCTCTACCACCTGACCGAAGTCTGTGATCCACTCAGGGGCGACATCGCCGAACAGGTGGCTCGCGGTGGCGCCGACGACTTGGTTCGCAGGTATGCCGATCTGCCTGGCCCAGGCCGGGTTGATCTCAAGGATCCGGAAATCGGTGATCTCTCCGGCGTCGTCGCGGATCACCTCGTTCAGTTGGAAGGCCTCATTCAGGCGGTCGAACAGTCCGCGCCAGTAGGTGTCCTGAGCACGGATTTCGGCCTGGGCTGCCGCCTCGGCCAGGGCTGCGGTGGCGGCGCCGGCAAATAGATCGAGCAAGGCCAGGTCGCGGGCATCGAAGGCGCACGACCGGGGCGATTGCAGCTTGAGCACGCCGAGCACGCTGGTGCCGCGCCGGATCGGTGCGAGCACGGCCGAGCCGAGCTGCAGCGTCGCGACTAGGTCGCGTTTGACGAAGGGATCGCTGCCGGCATCCGTCATCAGGTACGGTGCGCCGCTCATGACGCAATGACAGGCGGCGCTGGCAAACAGCGGCACACGCAGTCCAAGTCGCGCGGCGAGGCTGCCTTGTGCGGCACGGTATTCGAGTTCCGTGCCATCCAGCAATTCGATGACCCCGCCTTCGGCTGCCGGCATCGCCCGCATCGCTCCGGACACGATGGCCTGCAGCAGGGTATCCAAGTCGCCGGTCGTCGCGGTGAGCGCCGCCTGGGTATCACGCAACGCATCACGGGAATGGAAGGCGCGGGCCTCCACGGCACGCTGGGCGTCACGATCCATCACCGCGCGGCGCAGTTCGAGCTGACTCATCACCTGACGGGCCAATGCCTGCAGGTCGCTGGCCTGGATTTCGCTCAAGCCATCCGGACGAGGGACGCTGTCGATCACACACAGGCTGCCGAGCACCATGCCGGCAGCGGTACGCAGAGGCGCGCCGGCATAGAAACGGATGAACGGCTCACCCGTGACCAAGGGGTTCTCGGCGGTGCGCGGGTCCAAAGTCAGGTCCGGGATGATCAGGACATCGTCGGGCTGAGCCAGCGCGTGCGCGCAGACCGAGCTGTTGAGGTCGGTTTCGCAATGAGGGAATCCGACCCTTGCCTTGAACCACTGCCGTTCGCCGGCAACGAGGCTGACCAAGGCCACCGGAGTCGCACACAGCCGACAGGCCAGTTGCACGATGTCGTCGAACCCCGGCTCCGCCGGGGTGTCGAGGATCGCGTAGCCGTCCAAAGCACTGAGGCGTGCCGGGTCGGTGACAAGGGGCGGAATGGTGGACGACATCAGCGTATCTGGTTGGTCCCCTGGCATACGCGAACGACCGAGCCTCGTCAGCCCGACTGGTATGCCAAAGTCAATGCCATGCTCAACAGCGTGGCATAATTACGCAAAGGGCTGGTTTAATTCGCAACGACACTGTCGATTTTGTATGAAACCATACGCTTTGCCGGCATTAAATTATTTGTCGGTCCCTAGGGGCCGTCGCAGCGCGACGTATGAGCCGCAAATTGTTCCTCAGCTCGCTGCAGAAATTAATCCGGCTCTCTATGTGCGTCGGGGCACGTCACGCCGGCAAAGGCGTACCTATATCAGTCTTACGCAAGACAGGACGATGCCGGATCGGCCGGTATCACCGCGTAAGGAGTTGTTAGATCCCTATGAAGACCCGTATCGCCGCCGCCATCGCCGCCCTTACTCTGGGCGTTGCTGCTCCGGCCTCGTCCGCCCTGGCGTTCGACTATGGCGCTCCCAAGGGACGCTACAGCTCGACCCTGCCCTACGACGTGACGACCACGGGCTCGATCAACGGCTCCGATGGCCCGCTCTACGACCGCTGCCCGATGAGTTCGGCGGCCGAGGGCAACGCCAACCAGCAGCACTTTCCGACCAAGCAGTACGGTCAGGTCTCGGGCGGCTACCGCTGCTAACCGACACCTGGATCATGGAAAGTTCGATGTTGAAGGCGTTTTCCTACGGCATGATCGGCGTGTTCGCCGCTGGTGTGGCCATGACGGTGGTTGGCTCGGCCAACGTGATCATGGGCCTCTGACGCGACGATAGCCGGCACGACGTTTTGAACGGCGGGGCGCAAGCTCCGCCGTTTCTGCATCTGGGGCCTGCCAGAGCCCCCGGCCGGGTGCAGTCGTTGGCTAGAGCGCTGGCTGCCGGCGGCCCGTTCAGATCCTGCCGGTCACCAGCAGCACGATCAGAATGATGAGCAGGATGCCGCCCAGGCCGAAGCCGGGTCCGCGATAGGCGCCACCACCGAGGAAGCCGCCACCGCCGAAGGCGATGAGGATGAGCAGGATCAGCAGAATGGTGGTGACGGACATCGACGGCGCTCCTTGAGCCCGAGCATCTACGCTCAAGCTTGGTGACTAACTGTCGCTGTCACGACTTCGTTGCAGGGGCGCGCAGCAGCCGCGTTCTGCCGTGCCCCCTCAGTCATCCAGCTGCCGGGTGGTGTCATGCAGCTACGGGGCAGTCACGCAGCGCCTCAATGGACCTCAAGCGCTCGCGCAGCAGGGTCAGACCGTCCAGTTCACGAAACAGCTCATACTCCGCGTCGGTGCTGTCGTGTCCGGCCGCTAACAGGGTCTGCACCGCTTTGGCCTGCGTGCTGGCCCGGCCCTGTGCGGCAGCGATCTCGGCACGCACAGTCACCAGCAGCATGGTCCAAGGCATCGTCTTATCGCCCAAACAGCCCCCGCTTTTGGAGGCGGCCAGCACCGTACCAACACGGTCGAGCTTTGCTTGGCCCTCATAGGGTTAACAAATCATAATGCCGGCAAGGTGCTGTCCGAGTTGCGCTTCGGAGCCTTTGGGAGCGCCCCCAACAGCTCAGCTCGGCCTTATTTGATTTCCTCACACAGTTTCTGCGCACATTTAAGTAGCTGAAAAACGGTCGTTTTCTGCACATGGACAGGCAAAGAAAAACCGGGCAGCAAAAACAGCCCGGTTTCAGCTCAGGGCAATCGCCCGTCAGGCCCGCTTGCTCATGTTGGCCTTCATGCCCTCGCAGCAGCAGCCGCCCTTCTTGCCCTTCATGTTCATGGCCATGCCGCCCTTGCCGCACATGGCGGCCTTGCCCTTGCCGCTGCCGCAGCAACTCATCGCCAGCGCGGGCGCGGCGCTCAGCAGCAACAGCGCGGTCGAGGCCGCTACAATCGTTCTCATGGGTGTCCTCCGGAACCGATAGGCTGTTGACCCTGCACCTTCCCACATTGGGAAGGTCAAGACGCGACGGCGCAGGATGGTGAACACGGCTCCGCTGCAGCAGGTGCCGGGGTCGTGGGCTCCGCCAGCGCTTCGATGATCCGGCAGGCGCCGACGCTGCCGCCCGCGCAGGTATCGATCATGCGGGTCAGTTCACCCCGCAATGCGGTCAACTGCGCAATCCGCGCATCTACGGCGACCAGCTGCTGGCGGGCCAGCGCATCCACGGTGCCGCAGGAGGCGTCCGGCTGCTCCTGCAGGGCGAGCATGGTGCGGATGGCGTCCAGCTCGAACCCGAGCTGGCGGGCGTGGCGGATGAACGTCAGCCGCCGCACGTCCGCGTCGCCATACAGGCGGCGCCCGCTGTCGCTGCGCTGTGCCTCCGGCAGCACACCGGACCGCTCATAAAAGCGGATGGTTTCGATGTGGACGCCGGTGCGCCGCGATAGCTCGCCGATCGGGATCAAAATGCGCTTGCTCCTGTAGTGGCTACAGGATGTAACGTCAGGAGCAATGAGACAAGGATTTTGAGAATGGCTGCCGCCCCCCGGCAGAGAACGCGCCGCGCCTGGCACTGGACCGCACTGGTCCAGGCGCTGGTGTTTGCGTTCGTGCTGGCGGTGGTCGGTCCGGTCCCGGTCGAGGCGGCCAACCTGTCCCATCCGGCGGCCGTCGCCACTCTCAGCCTGAGCGCTGAGCAGCCCGCCGCAGCCGGCGAGGGCGATGTCTGCCTGCTCTGCCACCACCACTGCGGCTGTCACCAGGCCGCCTGCCCGGTTACCCCGGTTTCCTTCCTGCCGCCGGCACCCATCCGGGTGACCTACCGGCCGACTGCGCAGCAGGTGGTTTCGATCAGCACCGAAGGCCTGTTGCGCCCGCCACGCGCCTGAACTGACCACGCCATGCGGCGTGGCGCCGGTGCGAGGCCTGTTGAGGCCTGCGCGGTCCTGTTCTGATCCGCTCACCACCAGGGAACGGTCCACCCCTCGGCGCCCCGCGGCGTTCCGGGCTGACGTCCCGCAAGACACATCCTCCATGCGCGCTCTTCTCCTTCTTCCTATTCTTGCCGCCGGCATCGCGATCGGCGGTGCGGTGCCGGGCATCGCCACACACACCCAAGGCGCGCTCGCCCGCCTCGGCCTCGGGCCGGCTCCGGCGGCTCCGTCCACGCCGGCCGCCAAACCCGACGACCACGACCAGCCGGCCAAGCCCGCCGCGCACGGCCATGCCGGCGAGGAGGGGGAGGGCAAGGAACACGGCGAGGCCGGCGAGATCCACATGACCGCCGAGCAGATCACCAGCCAGGAAATCGGCACGGCTTCCGTCGCCGGCGGCACCCTGTCCCGGCACCTGGTGGTGCCCGGCACGGTCACCCCGGATGCGGACCGCCTGGTGCGCGTGCCGGCGCGGGTCGTGGGCACTGTCGCCGAGATGCGCAAGCGCCTGGGCGACAAGGTGCAGAAGGGCGATGTGGTCGCCGTGCTCGACAGCCGCGAGGTGGCGGACGCCAAGAGCGAGTTCCTGACCGCCGGCGTGCAGGCCGAGCTGCAAAAAATCAATTTCGAGCGGCAGCAGAAGCTGATCAGCAGCCAGGCCACCGCGCAGGTGTCGTTCGACCAGGCGCGGGCGACCTACCAGGAGAGCCAGCTGCGCCTCGATCTGGCCCGCCAGAAACTCTCCGCCCTCGGCCTCAACGCCACCGAGGTGGCGGCGGCGGCCAAGCGGGACGAGGCCACGCCTAACCAGTCGAGCCTGCGGCTGTTTCCGCTGCGTGCGCCGATGGACGGGCGGATTGTTGAGCGCAAGGTTGATGTTGGCACCAAGGTCGGCGGCGAAGGCGATCCGGCCGACGTCTACACCATCGCCGATCTGTCCACGGTCTGGGTCGAGCTGGCGGTGCCGACCACCGCGCTGATCAATGTGGCCGAGGGCGCCAAGGTGCTTATCGGCACCGGCACCGACGAAAAAACCCTGCGCGCCGAGGGGCAGGTGGTCTTCATCAGCCCGTTCCTGAACGCGGACACGCGCAGCGCCCGCGTGATCGTCGCCCTTCCCAATCCGGACCAGACCTGGCGGCCGGGCACCTTCGTGACCGCCGCGGTGGCTATCGCCGAGGAAACCGTGCCGGTGCGCGTCCCGCGCACCGCCCTGCAGACGCTCGAAGGCAAGCTGGTCGCCTTCGTGCGCACCGATGAGGGCTTTGAACGGCGCGCGGTCAAGGTCGGCCGGTCCGACGACGATGCGTTCGAGGTCACCGAGGGCCTGGCCGCCGGCGACGAGATCGCGGTGGCCAACACCTTTTTGCTCAAGGCGGAACTCGGCAAGGCCGAGGCCGGCGACGACGACTGAGGGCGCAGCCGATGATTTCCCGCGTCCTTGATTTCTCCGTGCACCAGCGCTGGCTGGTAGTGCTGCTGTCGCTGCTGGCCGCGGCGCTGGGCGTTTATTCGCTCAGCCGCCTGCCGATCGACGCGGTGCCCGACATCACCAACAACCAGGTGCAGATCAACACCACGGCGCCCGCGCTGTCGCCGTTCGACATCGAAAAGCAGGTCACCTACCCGATCGAGAACGCCCTCGCGGGCATCCGGGGCCTCGAATACACGCGCTCGCTGTCGCGCAACGGGTTCTCGCAGGTCACCGCGGTCTTTTCGGAAAAAACCGACATCTACTTTGCGCGCCAGCAGGTCGGCGAACGCCTGCTGGAAGCCGAACGGGCGATGCCGCCGGGCGCCGAACCCCGCCTGGGGCCGATCACCACCGGCCTCGGCGAGATCTACATGTGGACCGTGCGCTACACTGCGCCGGCCGAGCGCCAGCCGGCCAAGGCCGGCCAGCCAGGCTGGCAGCCGGACGGCAGCTATCTGACCCCGGAAGGCCAGCGCCTGGGCAGTGACGTGGAGCGGGCCAGCTACCTGCGCACCGTGCAGGAGTGGATCATCCGCCCGCAGATCAAGACCGTGCGCGGCGTCGCCGGCGTGGACGGCATCGGCGGCTTTGAGAAGCAGTACCACGTCCAGCCGGACCCGGCGAAGCTGACCGCGCTCGACCTGTCGTTCAGCGACGTGGTGCGGGCGCTGGAGGCCAACAACGCCAACCAGGGCGCCCGCTACCTCGAAGACAACGGCGAAGGCTACGTGGTCCGCGCCGCCGGCCGCCTGGAAAGCATGGACGAGATCGGCAGCGTGGTGGTGACCACCCGCGGCGGCGTGCCGGTGCGGATCAGCGATGTGGCGGAGGTGCGCATTGGGCGCGATCTGCGCACCGGCTCGGCGAGCGAGGACGGCCACGAGGTCGTGGTCGGCACGGCACTGATGCTGATCGGCGAGAACAGCCGCACGGTCGCCGCGGCCGTTGATGCGCGCATGAACGAGATCCGGCGGTCGCTGCCGCCGGGGATCGTCGTGCAGACGGTGCTCGACCGGACCCAGCTGGTCGAGGCGACGGTGCACACCGTCGCGAAAAACCTGCTGGAAGGTGCCGGTCTGGTGATCCTGATCCTGTTCCTGCTGCTGGGGAATTTCCGGGCGGCGGTGATCACCGCGCTGGTCATTCCGGTGGCGATGCTGCTGACCATGACCGGCATGGTGCAGGCGAAGATCTCGGCCAACCTGATGAGCCTGGGCGCGCTGGATTTCGGGCTGATCGTGGACGGTGCGGTGATCATCGCCGAGAACAGCCTGCGCCATTTGGCGGAGCGCCAGCAGGTGCTCGGCCGCCGGCTCACGCTGGACGAACGCCTGGCGACAGTGCGCGCCTCGGCCGAGGAAATGATCAAGCCGTCTCTCTACGGGCAGGCGATCATCATCCTGGTCTATGTGCCGCTGCTGACGTTCACCGGCGTCGAGGGCAAGATGTTCGAGCCGATGGCACTGACGGTGATCCTCGCCCTGGTCGCCGCGTTCGTGCTGTCGCTGACGTTCGTGCCGGCGTTGATCGCGATCGCGCTGACCGGCCGCGTGCAGGAGCACGACAACCGGCTCGTGCGTGGCCTCAAGCGGCTTTACCGGCCGGTGCTGGCCGGGGCGGTGCGCGCGCCGCTGGTGTTCATCGCGGGCGCGCTGTTGCTGCTGGCCGGCGCCGGGGTGCTGTTCACCCGGCTGGGGCAGGAGTTCATTCCGACGCTGGATGAGAAGAACATCGCCCTCAACGCCACGCGCATCCCGTCCACGTCGCTGAGCCAGTCGCAGGCGATGCAGGCGCGGATCGAGCAGGTGGTCAGCCGCTTCCCGCAGGTCGCCTATGTGTTCTCGAAAACCGGCACGGCGGAGGTTGCGACCGATCCGATGCCGCCCAACTCGTCCGACGCCTTTGTGATCCTCAAACCCCAGGACCAGTGGCCCGACCCGTCGCTGTCCAAGGCCGAGCTGCAGGAGCAAATCGAGGCTGCGGTCGGCAAGCTGGCCGGCAACGTCTACGAGTTCTCGCAGCCGATCCAGCTGCGCTTTAACGAACTGCTGGCCGGCGCCCGCGGCGACCTGGCCATCAAGGTGTTCGGCGACGAGTTCGCGCCGATGACCAAGGCAGCTGAACAGATCGCCACGATCCTGCGCCGCACGGCCGGCGCCGAGGATGTGAAGGTTGAGCAAACCTCCGGCCTGCCGTTCCTGGAGATCAAGATCAACAAAGCTGAGGCGGCGCGGCTTGGGCTGAGCACGGCGACCATTCAGGAGGTCATCGGCGCCGCGATCGGCGGCCGGGAAGCCGGGATGGTCTTTGAGGGGGACCGACGTTTTCCGATCGTCGTGCGCCTGAACGACCAAGTGCGCGAGAACCGCGAGGCGCTGGAAAACATCCCGGTGCCGCTGCCGCCCGGTCCATCCGGCCGGGGCACGTCGGTATTGCTTAAGCAGGTTGCCAGCTTCTCGGTGACCGAAGGGCCGAACCAGATCTCGCGCGAGAACGGCAAGCGCCGGGTGGTGGTCACCGCCAACGTGCGCGAGCGGGACATCGGCTCGCTGGTCGCGGACGTGCAGGCGCGGGTGGCCAAGGAGGTCCAGCTGCCGCCAGGCTACTATGTCAGCTGGGGCGGCCAGTTCGAGAACCTAGCCTCGGCCCGTCAGCGCCTGCTGATCGTGGTGCCCGGCTGCTTCGTGCTGATTTTCCTGCTGCTCTACTCGGCGCTCGGCTCGCCGCGGGATGCGCTGCTGGTGTTTTCCGCGGTGCCGCTGGCGCTGACCGGCGGGATCGTGGCGTTGTGGCTGCGCGGGATGCCGTTTTCGGTGCCGGCAGCGGTGGGGTTCATCGCCCTGTCCGGCGTGGCGGTGCTCAACGGCCTGGTCATGCTGACGGCGATTAAGCAGCTGGTCGCTGCGGGCAAACCCCGCCGAGAGGCCATTCTGGAAGGCGCGATGGTTCGCCTGCGCCCGGTGGCGATGACTGCCCTGGTTGCCTCGCTCGGGTTCGTGCCAATGGCCCTGGCCACCGGCACCGGCGCCGAGGTCCAGAAACCTCTCGCCACCGTGGTGATCGGCGGCCTGATCAGCGCAACCCTGCTGACACTGGTGGTGCTGCCGGCGCTCTACGCCCGCTTCGGCGGCCCCGCATCGCAGCAGCCGACCCAACCGCTGGCGCCGGAGCAGATCTATGCTCCCCTGCGGCAGGCCGCCGAGTGAGCGGCGGCGGATTTCGCTTGAATCTGTAGCGACTACAGGTCGTAGGCTCCCGGTCAACTGACGAAAGGAGACACCATGGCGGACGCCTGCTGCGGCTCAAGCGCCGCTTCCAAAGCAAACTCCTGCTGCGGCACGCCCGCAGCTCCGACCCCCGTGCCGGAAGCCCCGAAGGCTTTGCCCGCCGCCAGTTGCGGCAGTGACGATGCCTGCGGCTGCTCCGGCGGCGTGCCGGTCTTCGACGGGGTGGACCCGCGCTATAAGCGCGTCCTCTGGACCGTGATCGCTCTCAACGGGATCATGTTCGCCGTCGAGATGGTCATGGGCCATCTGGCCGGATCGCAGGCCCTGCAGGCGGACGCCCTGGATTTTCTGGGGGATACGGTCACCTACGGGCTGAGCCTGGCGGTGATTGGCGCCAGCCTGCGTGCGCGGGCCACGGCGGCCCTGTTCAAGGGCCTGTCGCTGTCGCTGATGGCGGTGTGGGTGCTGGGCTCGACGGTCTACCAGACCCTGATCCTGGGCGTACCCCAGGCGGAGCTAATGGGCGGGATCGGCCTCCTGGCGCTGGCCACCAATCTGACCAGCGTGCTGCTGCTGATGCGCTACAAGGACGGCGACGCCAACGTGCGCTCGGTCTGGCTCTGCTCGCGCAACGATGCGATCGGCAACGTGGTCGTGATGATCGCCGCGTTGGGTGTGTGGGGCACGGCGACGGCCTGGCCCGATCTGGCGGTGGCCGCAATCATGGCCGCGATCTTCCTCACGTCCTCGGTGCAGATCCTGCGGCAGGCGTGGGCGGAGTACCGCGAAGGCACGGCCCAGCCGGCGCCGGCCGAATAACGCAGGGAAGGGGGCCGCTGGGTCCCCTTTCTCGGCATTCCCAAGTGATCACAGCTTAGCGTTTACCAAACCCGATGTCGGCGGCCACGGCCTTGAGCCGGTCCGGCTCCCGTTCCTTCCGCTCGCTGTACCGGTCCACCAGGTAGTCGGCCCGCTCGCGGGTCAGCAGCGTGAACTTCATCAGCTCCTCGCACACGTCCACCACGCGCTCGTAGAGCGGCCCCGGCTTCATCCGGCCGGCGTCGTCAAACTCCTTGTAGGCCATCGGCACGGACGACTGGTTGGGGATTGTGATCATCCGCATCCAGCGGCCCAGCACGCGCAGGGCGTTCACTGCGTTGAAGCTCTGCGAGCCGCCGGACACCTGCATCACCGCCAGCGTGCGGCCCTGGGTCGGCCGCACCGAGCCCTCGCTCAAGGGCAGCCAGTCGATCTGGCTCTTCATCACGCCAGTCAGGTTGCCGTGCCGCTCCGGCGAGACCCAGACCTGGCCCTCGGACCAGATCGAGAGCTGCCGCAGCTCCTGCACCTTCGGATGTTCTGCCGTCGTGTCGTCGGGCAGGGGCAGGCCGTGGGCGTCGTAGATGCGTACCTCGCCGCCCATCGCTTCGAGCAGCCGGGCCGCCTCATAGGCCAGAAACCGGCTGAACGAGCGCTCCCGCAGCGAGCCGTAGAGGATCAGAAAGCGCGGGGCGTGGGTGAACGGGGTGGCCGTGTGCAACCGCTCCGGCGTCGGCATCTCGAAATGCACCTCGGAGAGGTTCGGCATTCCATCGTTGAACGGCTGCTGGGGCTTGTCCAAGGCAGGGCTTTCATCTACATTTCAATAATGGTTGAGATACTGCACCAATGATGGACAGCCCGCAAGCCGTCGCGGCCTTCGCCGCCCTCGGACAGGAACACCGCCTGAGCATCGTGCGCGCCCTCGTCACCGCCGGGCCGGACGGCCTGGCGGCTGGCGCGCTGGCCGGCGAGGTCGGCGTGTCCGGCACCAACCTGTCATTTCACGTCAAGGAACTAAGCCGCGCCGGGCTGATCCAGTCCCGGCGGGACGGGCGCTCGATCATCTACAGCGCCACCTATCCGGCGCTGTCCGACCTGATCGCCTTCCTGATGAAAGACTGCTGCCAAGGGCGGCCGGAGGTCTGCACCCCGGCCGTGGAAGCCCTGGCGGCCTGCTGCATCCCCACCGGAGACGTCGCCCATGCCTGATCGCGTCTATAACGTGCTGTTTCTGTGCACCGGCAACTCGGCCCGCTCGATCCTGGCCGAGGCCATGCTGAACAAGGACGGGCAGGGGCGCTTCCGGGCGTTCTCCGCCGGCAGCCAGCCCAAGGGGCAGCCGCACCCGCTGGCGCTGCAAACCCTGCAGGAAACCGACTATCCCACCGAGGGCGTGCGCTCGAAGAGCTGGGACGAGTTCGCCGCGCCGGGGGCGCCGCAGCTCGATTTCGTGTTCACCGTCTGTGACAACGCAGCCGGCGAGGCGTGCCCGTTCTGGCCGGGCCAGCCGGTGACGGCGCATTGGGGTATCGAGGACCCGGCTGCCGTCGAAGGGGCAGAGATCGAGCGCAAGCGGGCCTTTGTGACCGCGCAGCGCTACCTCAAGAACCGCATCGCGGCCTTCGTCGCCCTGCCGCTCGGCAGCCTCGACCAGGTGGCGCTCTCGTCCAAAGTCCGCGAGATCGGCCAGTTGGCCGGCGCCACGTCGCCCCGGCCGGAGGTCGCGTGATGGACGTGGTGATCTACCACAACCCGGCCTGCGGCACCTCGCGCAACACCCTGGCGATGATCCGCAACGCCGGCATCGAGCCGCACGTGATCGAGTACCTGAAAACCCCGCCGGCACGGGCGCTGCTGGTGCAGCTCCTCGCGCGCGCTGGCCTGGCGGTGCGCGATGTGCTCCGGGAAAAGGGCACGCCCTACGCGGAGCTGGGTCTGGGCGATCCGGCGCTGACCGACGCCCAGTTGCTCGACGCGATCGAGGCGCACCCGATCCTCCTCAACCGCCCGCTGGTGGTCACGCCCAAGGGCGTCGCTCTGTGCCGGCCGTCCGAAGCCGTGCTGGATCTCCTGCCGGCGCAACAGGGCGAGTTCGTGAAGGAGGACGGCGAGCGGGTCGTGGACGAGCACGGCCGACGCGTCGCCACCGCCTGAGCCTTTTTCTCAACCAAAACAAGAAACGATCTCGATGCTCGCGCTTGCCATTTTCCTCGTTACCCTCGTCTTTGTCATCTGGCAGCCCAAGGGCCTCGGGATCGGGTGGAGCGCTCTGGCCGGCGCGGCCGTGGCCCTCGCCACGGGCGTGATCCATCCCGGCGACATTCCTGTGGTCTGGCATATTGTGTGGGACGCCACGTTCACGTTCGTGGCGCTGATCATCATCTCGCTGCTGCTCGATGAGGCCGGGTTCTTCCACTGGGCGGCCCTGCACATCGCCCGCTGGGGCGGCGGCCGGGGCCGGCTCCTCTTTCCGCTGGTGATCCTCCTGGGCGCCGCCATCGCGGCGGTGTTCGCCAACGACGGCGCGGCCCTGCTGCTGACCCCGATCGTCCTGGCGATCCTGCTGCGCCTGAGCTTTCCCCCGGCGGCGGCGCTGGCGTTCATCGTCGCCTGCGGGTTCGTGGCCGACTCGACCTCCCTGCCGCTGGTGATCTCCAACCTCGTGAACATCGTCTCGGCCAACTACTTCGACGTGACGTTCGGGCGCTACGCCGCCGTGATGGTGCCGGTGAACCTGGTCTCGCTCCTCGCCACGCTGGTGGTGCTGTGGGCGTATTTCCGGCGCGACGTGCCGGCGACCTACCCGGTCGGCGAGCTGGAACCGCCGCGGGACGCGATCCGCGATCCGGTGGTGTTCAAGGCGGCCTTTCCGCTGCTCGGCGTCTTGCTGCTCGCCTACTTCATCACCGCGCCGTTCGGCGTGCCGGTCTCGGTCGTCACCTGTGCCGGCGCGGCGGTGCTGCTCGGCCTGGCGTTGCGCGGGCGGGTCATTCCGATCCGCAAGGTGCTGACCGGCGCCCCCTGGCAGATCGTGCTGTTCAGCCTTGGCATGTACCTGGTGGTCTACGGGCTCAGGAACGCCGGCCTGACCGACGAGCTGGCCAAGGGCCTGGTCTGGCTGGGCGGGCAAGGGCCGTGGATCGCAACCGTCGGCACCGGTTTTGCGGCAGCCATCCTGTCCTCGGTGATGAACAACATGCCGAGCGTGCTGATCGGGGCGCTGTCGATCCAGCAGGCCCCGGACCTGTCGCCGCTGACCCGCGAGCTGATGGTCTACGCCAACGTGATCGGCTGCGATCTCGGGCCGAAGTTCACGCCGATCGGCAGCCTGGCGACCCTGCTCTGGCTGCACGTGCTGGCCAGCAAGGGCCAACGCATCACCTGGGGCCAGTACATGAAGGTGGGCCTGGTCATCACGCCTCCGGTGCTGCTGGTCACGCTGCTGGCGCTGGCGGCCTGGCTGCCGGTGCTCGGGACACCGTAGCCCCGTGGGCCAGGCGAAACGCTGGCCGGTGATCTCGGCCCTGGGCGTGGTGCAGATCCTCGCCTGGGGCTCCTCGTTCTACCTGCTCGGCGTCCTCGCCGCGCCGATCGCGGCGGATACAGGCTGGCCGCTCGCCTGGATCTTCGGCGGCTTGTCCCTCGGCCTGCTTACTGCCGGCCTGGTCTCACCGCAGGTCGGCCGGATGATCGGCGAGCGCGGGGGCCGGCCGGTCCTGGCGGTCTCGGCCATACTCCTCGCCGCCGGCCTCATCGTGCTCGGCCTGGCGCCGGCCCTGTGGGTCTTCCTGTCCGGCTGGCTGCTGATGGGCCTCGGCATGGGCTGCGGCCTGTATGACCCGGCCTTCGCCACCCTCGGCCGGCTCTACGGCGCCGAGGCGCGGCCGGCGATCACCACCCTGACCCTGTGGGGCGGGTTCGCCAGCACGGTGAGCTGGCCGCTGTCGGCGTTCCTGCTCGATCATGGCGGCTGGCGCTGGGCCTGCTTCGTCTATGCCGGCCTGCAGCTCGTGGTGTCGCTGCCCCTGATCCTCGGCCTGATCCCGCCGGCACCGGTCCGGCCGACGGGGGCGAACGACGGCCCGCCACCCGTGGTCGCTCTGGCGCCCAAGGAACGCCGGCCGTTCCTGCTGATGGCCGGCGTGCTGATCCTCGGCGGCGGGGTGATGAGCCTGCTCTCGGCGCACGTGCTCACGTTGTTGCAGGCGCGGGGCGTACCACTCGCCTCGGCCGTCACCTTCGGCGCGCTGATCGGGCCGTCCCAGGTCGCCGCCCGCGTCGTGGAGATGTCGTTCAAAGGCCGGCATCACCCGTTGTGGACCCTGACGGCGGCGATGAGCCTGGTCGCGCTCGGGGTGACGCTGCTGGCCCTCAACCTGCCGCTGGTTGCCCTGGCGGTGATCCTCTACGGCGCCGGCAACGGGATCTACTCGATCGCACGGGGCACCGTGCCCCTGGTGCTGTTCGGCCCGGAGCGTTACGCGCCGCTGCTCGGCGGCCTGGCGCGGCCGGGGCTGGTAGCCCAGGCCCTGGCCCCGCCGCTCGGCGCCTACGCCCTCGCCCATGGCGGCGCAGACGCAACGTTCATCCTGCTCGCCGGCCTGGCCCTGCTCAATGTTGGCCTGGTTGGGGCGCTGTGGCGGGCGTGGTGACTCGGGCAGGAGTTATGAGCGAGGAGAGGCAAGGTCGAGAGCCGTCCCGCCACCTGCTCATGTCTGGTGAGTTGTGAGCATTGCCGGTGCGCGAGTTCCGCACCGGACTTATGGACCCGGCAAGGGGCTGAAACCCTACCGGCCCGGAGGCGGTGCGAAACTCATGACTTATGCACCGCTTCAGCGGTGGACCTTCCACAATCATCGTCTTAAAATCACAGAAACCAGAGGTTATATGGATGAGCGCAACGCAGCTACAGACCAACGATGAGGCTGATGTACAGTTTTACGAAATAGATATTCCGGTTAGAGGGTGTCAATTCAATCTTAAGCTGTTCAAGAATGTCTATAGAGAACTACAAAAAATCAGTCGCAAAGAGGCTGACAGGATTGTCGATGCTTTTATTCAGCCGCCTGACAAAACACTAGAGCAATTCGAGGCAGACAAAAGACATGTCAAAGATAGAGCATTTAGATTGACGGTTTCAGTCGTGGGAGTTGATGGACAAACCAGTTATGGAGATACAGAAAAAATATTTGACCTGGATACGCTTCCAAAGCCCATAGATACGATTTTTATAACAAACGAGAATGCGTTTAAGCCTTATGCTAGCGGGCAATCGCCATCTAATTACTTTAGATTATGGGTTCACTTTAGTAAGCCGCCGCTTATAGATGGCGCATCGCTTCTTTCTGAGCCTACTCCTAACGCCAGCAAAACATACATCCGAGCCGACGACATAACGTATTTTAGGGCCGTCCAGACAATTATAAACAAAGGTCTTATGAAGAACCGGCAATGGTATTATTTAATTCATGGTCGGGCAGTATACGATGTGGGATTTTGGCTGTTCGCACTTCCATATGCATTGTACTTGATTACATCCAAACTAGATACGTATGTTCCTGCGGATGGTCCTTATTCTTCCTACAGGGTGGCCGGATTTATATATGGAATTGGGATTATCTTAGTCTCTTACCGTGTACTAATGGGGTATTTTAAATGGGCGTTTCCAGTAAATATTCTTGAGGAAAACAATGACCAGTCATTAACTCACAGAATTATATTCGGCGGCATCATATTAGGTGTGCTTGGCAATGCTCTATCGTCGCTCTTAGGTTTTTGAGGCAAACCCGCGCCGAACCCATGCAACCAGCCAACCAAGCAAGTAGACGATCCCGCAGACGATCAGCACGCCCACACTGCACATTGCCATAAAGGTCAGGGCTTCCGAGTAGGTCTTAGACCTTTCCTCGGCGTCTAGCTTCTCGCGGTCATATGGACCCTTCGTTTCACTAAACTGTCTGGCGCTATATACATAATAGCATGTGTTCTCACTGGATGAATATTCAGGCTGAATAAGCGTTGAAAACTCTTTAGTAACGTAGTCGTTACACTGCCCTGATGCGGCCTGACTTTCTGCCTTATTCCGCATCTCCCACCGTGCAACACTGTTACGTGATGACACGACTTCATGCCACGGCATGATAAGCCCAAATATAAAGAGTGATAGGCCCGAAAGGCATACCCATAGCCGTTGCCAACCGTTCAATCTATTAAGCATTTTATCAGCCTATCTTATATTTATACCTGTAACAACTCGCCCCACCGCGTTGTGTAGCGTTGGGATAAAAACTCCGCCTTGAGCTTCCATCCCCGGT
The DNA here is from genome assembly GCF_038442325.1 of Methylorubrum subtropicum. NCBI lineage: Bacteria > Pseudomonadati > Pseudomonadota > Alphaproteobacteria > Hyphomicrobiales > Methylobacteriaceae > Methylorubrum > Methylorubrum subtropicum. The sequence goes on from NZ_JBBXMW010000034.1 coordinate 29,545, forward strand.
CAATCCCGCTGCACGCGAACCGCACCCGGTCGCGTCCGTAACGGCGGTTGATCTCGTCCACCAGCTCCATCAGGCGCACCCGCTGCGGGGTGTCCGGCCGGATGAACAGGGAGCCTTGCACGCTGGCGGCCGGGGCGAGGTCGAGGAACAGCACGCCCGTTTTCTTGTAGCGGAACCCCGGCCGGTAGATGCCTTTCAGGCCCCATAGGGCCGCCCGGATCAGGCGGCCCGTGTCGGCCGTCGCAATCGTCAGTTTGACGGCGCGGGTGGCGTAGTACTGCGGTTGATCCGGCTTGTGCTTGTTGGTGTTGAGCAGCACGACGATGGCAGGCGTCGCCAGCCCTTGCCTGCGCATCTTCTCGGCCGCCCGTGACACATAGGCGGTCAACGCCTCGGCCAGCTCGTCATAGCTCTCCACATACCGCCCGAAGCTGCGGGAGGTGCAGATCGTCTTGCTGTCCGGGCTGTCGTGTTCGAGGTCGAGACAGGGGGCGCCCTGTAGCTCCATCACCGTCCGCTGTAGCACCACGTTGAACCGCTGGCGGATCATCGTCGGATCGGCGTCGCGGAGCTGTAGCGGGGTCGTTATGCCGATTTCCGCCAACCGCCGGGGCAGGCGGAAACCCACGCCCCACAGGTCATCCAGGGCGAGTTTTTCGAGGGCGGCGGTTTGCTGCGCCTCGCTGTCGAGCCAGCACACCCCGCCGCTCGTCGGGGTCTTTTTGGCGGTGCGGTTCGCCACCTTGGCCAGCGTCTTGGTCGGGCCGATCCCGACACACACCGGGATGCCGGTTTTACAAGCTACGGTTTCCCGTAGGGTGCGGGCATGCGCCTCTGGGTCGGCAAAGCCGGACAGGCCAAGGAACGCCTCGTCAATCGAATAGATTTCGAGGTCGGGGGTGAAGTCGGAAAGCACCCGCATGACGCGGGCGGATATGTCGCCGTAAAGCGTGTAATTGCTGCTGAATATCTTAACGCCCCACTTCGCCCACTGGTCTTTGTTCAGGTGGTAGGCGTCGCCCATCTTTACACCAAGGGCTTTGGCTTCATTGCTGCGGGCAATCGCGCACCCGTCATTGTTGGACAGGACCACAACAGGCTTGCCGTTGAGCTTCGGGTTAAACAGCCGCTCGCAGGACGCATAAAAATTGTTGCAGTCAACAATAGCGATAGGGCCAGCCATAGCCCTAAAACGTGCGCGAAAGCCCGGTTACAACGCCCCACACCTGAAAGTCTGCCTCTTCGGGCACGTCAATATCAGCATGAGCGGGGTTCTCGGCCTTGAGCTTTACCCGGTTGCCGCGCCGGTAATAGGTTTTCATCGTGAAATCGCCGTTGATGCAGGCGACGACGATGCAGCCGTTACGGGGCTGGGTGGCCTTGCTGACCACGGCCACATCACCGGGAAACAGGCCCCGGCCGATCATGCTTTCGCCCGCGACGCGGACGAGGAACACATCGGCCCGGCCGATCCCGTGCAGCTCGTTCAGGTCGAGGGGGCGTTCTAGGTGGTCCTCAGCCGGGGAGGGAAAGCCACAGGCCACAGAAGCGGTCACGAGGGGGGCGCTGGCGCTGGTGCGTGCCTCCCCCTTGAGAAAGGCCCCGATGCCGCTGGCGTTGCCTCCACGGGCCTCGGCGGCCCGCCGGGCGGCGTCGGCAAGGTCCACCGGCAGGCGCACCACCTTGGTCGGCTCCTTGCCGGGATGCCCTGCGCCCTCGCGAGGGCCGCCCCAGCCCATCCGTTTGCTCTGCCTCATAGGGCGTCCCTCCATCTTGAAATTTGTAACAACATTCAAGACACAGGATGGGTCCACCCGTCGAGGCAGTTTCTTATGTCAATGCCTGTTTGGCAGGCAGGGGTGTGTTTTCCGGGGATAAGCCCTCTATCGAGGGTAGCGGACGCCTCGCAGGCGCACCGGCTTCGGCTCTTTGGCGCTCGGGCGCTCCGGCAGTGGCAAAAGCCCCTTCCAAGCGATTAAAGTATGATCGGCGGTTTGCACGCCGCGCAGCCGCAAACGTACATCGTTAATCACCGCCCAATTTCGGACAAGAGAGATGCCTTTGTTGATCCGTTCAACAGCATCGTTGTGTATATCAACCAAACATTCAGCCAGTGTTTCCTCGTCGCTTTCGTCCGGCTCAGGATGCTCTAAAGCGGGCCAAGTTTCTGAGATAACGCGATTTACATAATGCCAGGCGTAAGCGTGTGGCGATGGATAGCCTGCCATTTTCTGATCTTGCGCTTGATCCCAATCCAACCCCGCAGGAATGCCCACCAATTCACTGTAAAAACTGTCGTCGCTCATGGCATAATTAACACACAGTATGAAGTTACTGCCAACTCTGCATTGGTTAGGCGAGCGTCACGGCATCCAGAAACGCCGCGTGGAAACTCTTGCGCATCGAGACGGACAAGGCGGCATCGGCCGGGATCTTCAGCGTTATCGAGCTGCCCCGGCGCACGGCGGCGAAGTTGTCGAACTGGTCGAGCCGTATCCAATAGCTTTCCGGGCTACCGTCCGGGTTCAAACAAGCAAAATAGACCGTCATATGAAAGAACCGGGCAAAGGTCCGCATCCGGCGGATTTCGTCGAGTTCAAAGATAAAGTGCCCGTTGTAGAGGGATTTTACTTTTACATCGAACGCGACGGCACCGACACCGGGCACGCCCACCACATAATCGGGCCGCTTGATCTCGCCGCGCAGGTGATCGGGCACACTCATGGGCGTTTGATCGAGGTAGACGTGTGGCAAGCGGCTGGCGTCGAGCCAGCCCTTAAAGCGGCGCTCGCCCTCGTCGCCCTTGGCTTGGTCGGCCGGGTGAATGGGTCGGCTTGTGATGCGGGGCGCGTTGTACCGGCTCTTTTGCATGTGCTCTTATGGGCGACCCTGGCACCACAGCCTGACGGGGCGCTTGGCTGCGGTTAACACTACACTCTCCCACCTTGGTCAGGGACACGCCCCCTCGCCGGAGCGGGAGGCGTGTCCGTGCCATGCTACCAGCGGACCGGGGCGAACGCTTCGCGCCGAGCGGTCAACTCGGCCTCGATCCGGTCGGCTTGGTCGCGCCAGTCCGGGTACTTGCGGACGCCGTACACCCGGCGGTGCGGCGGTTGGGCGTCGTCGTCTGCCAAAGCGCGGGTGATCCCGCCGTGGAGGGCGCGCAGCCCGTTGGTGCTCATCTTGTCGTATAACATGGTTGGGTAACTCCTTGTGTTCACGCGGGAACTGCCCCGCACTTCTATTTAGCTTCGGGGCGATTTTGGCGGCCGATAAGGCCCAAAACCCGCGAATTCCGGGGTGAGCGTCCGGCCACATGATCCAGCGGGCAGCGCCTTGCCTGGCGGCCGGTTAACACTACAGTCTGGGCTGAGCGTCGGCAGGGACGATGGGGTGGGCGACTTCTACCAGGTCATCAAGACCATCAAAGGCCGACCCTACCGCTACAAACAGCGCACGTTTCGCGTGGGCGGCAAGGTATGCACGGAGAGCCACTACCTCGGACCGGCGACGGAGGCGGAGGCGGCGCGCATCCGTGCCGACATGGCTCTACGCAAGGGCGGGCCGTCACGGCCTGCCGTACGCCGTGCGATCGCCCGCCTTGCCGATCCTGCAGCAGCGGGAAGCCGGTGGCGAAAGCCCTGGGACAACTCAAGCCCGAGGCGGCAGAAGGTCCGCCGGATCGAAGCGTTGCAAAGGATCATTGCCAGCAGCGGGGCGTTCGTGAATGAAACCGACGCTGCCTATTACGACTGGACAAATGACCAGCTAGGGCTTCCACCGCAGGCTCGTTTTCATCGGGTCGATGGAGGGGACGCGGACCAAGAATTTTACCATGTCGCTCTGCATGAATTGGCCCACTGGACGGGGCACCGCACACGCTTAAAACGCACTATCCCTGATCCGACTATGGCCCGTTACAAAACAATCTATTCCCAGGAGGAATTGATTGCAGAAGCTACGGCAGTTATTGTCGCAGAGCATTTCGGCTTAGCCAGTCAGGCCCTTGGCTTGCACGAACATTATTTTCAACACTTTCTTTCCAACATGCCAGACCCCGCCGAAGCTCTGGTAAAAACCGAGCGCGAAGCCCACCGCGCTGCATGCTTTCTTATCGGGCGCGCTAACACTACACTTGCATCACATGATAGGATGTCCCCATGAGTAATTTTCCTGAAAATCACGCCGAAATGATCCGCATCATGGCTAAGGATGGATACTCGATAGAAAAAATATCTTTCCTTATGCGGGCAGATGAATGGATCATTGAAGCGATTTTGCGCGGCGAAAATCCAGATACAACATCGAAGGACGAGCCTGACAATCCAATATTCCAGGGCTACAAAGGAGACTAATGGATTTTTACGATATGATCCCTCTGGATACAAAGGATGTAGTCCGGGTCTTTGCCGCAGAAGGGATGCCGCGTGGTCAAATCGCGTTCTTGACCCACCTAAGCGAGAGCACGGTGGACCGCATCCTTGCGGAGCCTTCCGATCCCCTCCCACCGAAACTCTCTGCGTCCCTTATGGGGGCGGTTAACACTACACCGGAGCGCGAATAAACCGCCCCTCCGGGCGGTGTCTGGTTAGTATTCTGCTGCGGTCATTAGGGTCAGAACGCGCCGGGTCACTTCTGGATTTGACGGGTCCGGGGAGTGGTATTTGTGTTCAAGGTCGTAGTAATCAAACTTCCAAAAATACTTTATGCCCTTGTAGTCGAAGGCTCCAAAATCATGCTCCCCGTGCGGGTCGTTGTCCTCAGTGAAAGCGTCAAACCCTTTCATCAATCCGATTACAGCTATGTAATCGAGAAAAGGCAGTTCACTTACTCCGGGAGTTGTAAAGAAATCTGCGCCGGTCCCGGAGGTTCTTGCCGCATCATTTAACTTGCGGACTTGTTCGACATTGTGGTTCACTTGTTTATTCAGTCTTTGATTTTTGTGGTTTTAGATTGATAGGGCCTCCGGCAAAGAGGCCCGTTTCCTAGACGTACAGCGCAACCTTAATTGCGATGTAGATCATCAGCCCTTGCAGGGCTAACCAGAGCAGTTCTTCGAGGGCCGCTCTGGTTTTCTTTATTCCGTTCATTGTCATTCACCTCCTTTCTGTTGAGATGAATATGCAATATTATTTCAATTTGGACAAGTAGATTTGGAATATTATTGCAAAATACATTGCATAGACTGAAATATTATTCTATGTTGATAATGAGGAATGAGCCACGATCTGCCGCCCCCCATTATCAGTCCGGAACAGTGCCGGGCGGCACGCGCAGTTCTCGGCATGACGGTGGCCGGGCTTTATGAGGCTTCCGGTGTCGCCCTTGGTTCAGTCGTGAAGTTTGAGAAGGGCGGCGAGGTCCGGGCAACGGTCGCGGATCGGCTGCGGGCTGCGTTTGAGGCGCGGGGCGTCACCTTCGCACCCGATGGCCTCGGGCTGACGTGGCAGCCGCTAGCCAGTTAACACTACGCCCCATAGCCGAGGCCGGGGTTTGAATTGGCGCGGTGGAGCCTGCGCAAAGGGCGGCTTGGCCGCCATGGCAGCTCACCGCCGGGCGGCTGGATCGGGGTCAAGGCCCTTGTGGCCTTGAGGCCGAGCCGGACGGCTGGCCCACCCAGTTAACACTACGCCCCATAGGGGCGACCGCATCGAGCGTCAGTGATCGTCACCCGCAGGGCCGAAACCGCCCCCGGCGGGTTCGGGGAGCCGCCGGAGGCGGCGAGTAGAGCACGGCCCCAGAGGGGGGCGCCTGGAACGTGGCGGAGAACCGTTTTAGCGTGTGGCCAACATGGTGGGGGTGGAACGATGGTCTTCCGGCGATTGCTGCGTTTGTTCGGAGAGGAGCCAACGCCGGAAATCGAGGCACCACCGGAGCCTCCACCACCGGTTACCCAACCCGCCTCATCGGCCGAGTTGGATGATAGGCAGCCGTACTTAGAAGCCTCAGGCTTCTACAGCTCCACCATTATGGAAATACATAAATTAGACGGCACGATTGAGGAGAGATTTCATCGACAGATTACCCCTATTAAAACGAAGGCACGTTATCCAAAGCTAATTGCCATACAGATTTCAGACAATGAGTCGTTTTTCGATGGTGCCAGAGCTATCGATAGGCGCTGGCTCACCACGCACGCCGATTACGCGAGATCGATGGACTATCAATATTTCATACCCTTGAGCAACGAGCTTATACCTGGGCGGCCATTGTTTTATAAAATGGATGATGGCTGCAGAGTTTTATACGAATTTGAAAATTCGTACATCGCTAGCATTGGTGGATTTGGCCCAGCTTATTGGGGAGACGCGCAGCCGGAGATTTTTGATCGCTCGGATATCGGGCACTTTCTAGAATTAATCAACAAAGAGTGCAGTGCTTTCAAATATCTTAAGTCAAAACAAGCTTATCGCTACATTTTGAACGTCAATCCCAAGCCAGATGAAATTATCAATCAAGAGTACGCGCCGACTGATACTCCAAGCCGTCCGCCTCCATCAATTATTGGTAACTATGTTTATCCTGGAACGCGTTGCGAAACACACCTAGTTGGGGTCCGTCCCCAAATGCATCGTAAGGAAACACCGCAAGCTGCCGCAGCACGTTACCGGGACGCTCTTGTAATTCATAAAGACACTGAAGCTTATCACTACAGCCGTAAATTTGATTATAAAATTGATATTGACGGTCGATATGTTGCCGGCGAATTGATTTACGTCAGCGATGTCCGGACATATTGTCTGGTCATTTTTCCAGGCAATTACATTGCGCAGTTCAGATGGACATCAGCTGGATATTTTTTTTACGAGGGCGACGCTGATCAGCGGGACTTCCCTCCTGATCTTTTCCCACCCGAAGATGATGATTAGGCGCGTACCGTGATTTGTAGGACGATCGACTGCCCCACCGAGCCGGGCAGGCTGCGCGGTCGCGCAGACTAGGATCGGCGGATGAGCGGGATCGAGCACGGGAAAGGCGGTGGAGCCGCGCCGCCGGGCGTGCCCGGCGGTTGGCCAGGGCGCGGGGCTGGCGAAGCCCCGCCAGCCGCCGTGAGGCGGCTTGGGATGGCGTGGAAGGGCACCCCTTCCGCATTCGGCAGGCGTGGCCTGCCGAACACGGCACCGCAGGAGCCGCCGTCACTTCAAGGCGAAGTCCGGGAAGTGACGGCGGCGGCGCGTGGGCGCACCGCCGCAGAGCAAAGCGCCAGCCACGGCCGGAGCTGGGCGGCCAGTCCCTGTTAGGCGCGGCTGTCAGCAACGAGTGAGGGCGAGTGACAGAAGGAAACGTCTGCCGCTGGTCTGCGCGGCAGACCGGCCACAGTCCGGCGGGGCGCGTCTAGCCCTGCAAACCGCGTCACCCTCGGCCCTCGGGCCACGTCCTTTTCAGGATGAACGAGAGGCCACCCGACAGGCCACAAGCGAGCAGGGCGTTACCCTGCGAACCTACCGCGACAGAACCACCCCACGGGCACGGATGCCGGTAGCTCCCATGATGGAGACCGAATTGAGCGAGAAACCAAACAGAGGCGGCACGGCTGACATTGCACAGCGGCCCACCCGCCCGGTGGACGCAACGGCGACTTAGAGGAGAGGTGAAAGAGACCCAAACTTAGACGGTTATGGATTAAGTACCCCGACCTTTACCGCAGAAATGCGGGCTGACCAGAAGGCTATATGCCCCGGCGGCGGTCAAAAGCACTAAACAAGAGAAAGCATGACGGCGTGGATCATCTCGCCCATGACTTGAAGCAAATGGGCTTGAACAGCGGGGGCGGAGCAATCCGCACCCGCGTTCAACGCACCCGAGGTTTACAACTGATCGCCCGCGAGCTGCGGGCGCTGGGGCACGAACTGCCCTCGGCGCGTTCGATCAAGGATATTCATATTCAAAAGCTGGTAGCGAAGTGGACCGATGACGGCCTCGCCACCGGCACGATTAAAAACCGCGTGAGCTGGATGCGCACATGGTCGCGCAACGTCCGCAAGGGCAGCGTGATCCCGAAAAGCAACGCGGACCTCGGCATCGAGCTGCGGGCCACGTTCAACGGCAACCGGGCGGAAGCCACCCGGTTGGAGCAATACGCCAGCTTGAACGAGCGGGATCAACTCGCCGTGCGGCTGCAAATGGCGTTCGGGATGCGGGTCGAGGAAAGCATCCTTTTCGAACCGGAAACCGCCGTACAGGGCGACGCCCTGCACATGAAAGCGAGCTGGTGCAAAGGCGGCCGGGCGCGCGTCATTCCCATCACGCACCACCGGCAACGGGAATTGCTGGACGAGCTGCGCACGTTCGTCGGCGAGCGATGCCTAGTGCCGGAGGGCATGAAAAGCGTCGTCTATCGTCGCCAGCTCGACCGGCGCACATGGGCGGCGGGCATCCGCGACAAACACAAACACAGGCATTGGTACGCCCAATGGCGCTACCAAAAGTTGACAGGCCGCGACTGCACGGCGGCGGGCGGCAAACCGTTCGAACAGATGACGGCGGCGGAGCGCCGGGCCGATTACCGGGCGCGGCAAGCCATCACCCGCGAGCTGGGGCACGAGCGCCGCCAGATCACCGACGCTTACCTTGGCTATCGGTTCGCCCGCCGGAAGGGGGCCGCATGAAGCCCCGCCTAAACTCTCTGGTGGCGGACCTGCGGGCGACCACGGCCGAGAACCGCGAAGCCCTCGCGGCGGACCTGTACGCGCCGGAAGGGCTGCGGGTGAAGATGCAAGCCGCAGCGCGGGCCGGGTTCGATCACCTGACCGTGCTGGGGCCGGACGGGCTGGACCTACGCGAGACTGGGGCGGCCGCCGCCGCCTTGGCGTGGCTCAAGGGCGAGAAGATCGGCCACCGATGGACCGCACGCGGCGGCGGCGATACCACCGCCGGGACCGCGCAAGACCTCGTGATCGACTGGCGCACGGCCGAGGTCGGCGGGGCCTGACCGGCGGGGGGGGGCGAGGCCCCGCCCGGCCGGGATCGGCCGCCGGATCGTCGCCGCGCGGCGACGCGGGAGGGGGGGCCGCGCGAGTGGGGGGTGGGAGATCCACGGCCGGGTGGCAACTGAGGCCGGGGCACGAGTGACGACGA
>NZ_JBBXMW010000035.1:0-25602 GCF_038442325.1 Methylorubrum subtropicum
AGCGTCAGACCCTCATCGATCGCCGCTTGCGCCATCACGCGCAGGCCGCCTAACCTCTCAACCCAGATGGACCAGAGCCTCCGTTCCTGAGCAGCCCAAACCGTCTCAAATCATCTGACGACGGACATAAGCGGCCAGTCCTTTGCGTTTTTCACCATTTCTATAAGGAAAGTATCTGTAATTATTAATTCGATATTGCTCAGGCCGAGGTAGAGATCTAGCCCTCCATTTCTGATACTATTTCTATCGACAACAATTCGTTGCAGGCAAATGTTCATAGTATTTTCCTATATTGCGACTATGCGTTGCTGCGGTACTCCCGGCGCAGCAGGGTCACGAAATCCTCGACGAGGTCGGCGGCGTCGTGGGTGAGGGCCGACCGCGTCCGGAGGGCCGGCGTCAGCCTGACAGGGCCAGGCTCATCCCGACCCATACCGTAGCTTATGATGCCGCGGTTGCGCCCAGCCTCCGCCCGGGTCCGCCAAGCTAGCATCTGCGCGTCACCGATGGACGCGACCGGCACGACGTGGGTGATCTTCTGCGTTGGATCGACCTTGTCGAGGACGGAAACGGCGAACCGCAGCGCCTGACGCAGCATGTCCGCGATGTCTTCCTCGATCACGCCGCCCATCATGTCGTCAGCCCGCGGGATCGGAAGCGCGAAGAGCAGGTCGGCCTGAGGGGTCAGGGTGAAGGAAGTCTCCCGCTCCTGGCGGATCACGAGCGATCCGTCCTCGACCGCTTCCTTGACGCCCTTGGTCCGGTCGAGGATGCGCAGCGGGCCGAACATGGCAGCCTGCGACAGCTCCTCGTGAAGGGCTCGGTCCTCGATACGGCTGGGACGGAGGATCGCCTGTGTTGGCCCGCAGGCGAAGGCGACGTTCAGGTTGCGGCTCATCGACGAGTAGCCGCGCCGTTCCTGGGGCAGCATCGCGAGTGCCCGCTCGACGAGACTGCCCTCGTCCACCGGTCCCGCGGCACGGGAGAGCATGACCTCGTGGATCGCGCGCCCGATCTTGGCCTGCAGTTCCTCGGGCGTCGTGAAGCCCCCACGGAAGAGACCGCCGACCCATTCCTGGGCCTCGGTCACGAACGCAGCCTCGTCGGGGTCCCGGTCGACGCCCTCCTGGACGAACGCGATCACGGGACGGGACTGACGCGCCTCCCTGTATTCCTCGTGGGTCGCCGACAGACCGGACGCCTGCTTGGCCCCGTAGTCCTTGCCCAGGATCAGCACGACGATGCCGGCCTGCCTGATGCCTTCGAGGCAGGCCACCTGCGGCGAGGTCGGCTGGGCGCCGAAGTCCTCGGCCATGATGACTTCGTGACCGAGGCCGACGACGGCGGCCCGCGCCGCCGCCCGGATGGGACCCATGCCCCCGATCAAGGAACTGATGAAGACCTTCACGGATGCCCCTTGCAACGCTTCGGAGGATCGCCTCCGGCTGGGTGGGCCGTCGCTTCGGTAAAGGGGTGCCCGGCACGTTGCCGACCAGGGGTCGCGCAGGCCCACCGCACGCCGGCAAGCCAACGTGTCTCGAACCAAGATGTTCCTAATCCGTTCCCAGCACGCGTCCGGATGGCACTGCCTCCAGCGGTGACACCGGCGGGGTGGATGCCGTCCTCGACTTACGCGTCGCCCGTGCGCGCTCTTGAGAAGCCGCCTTGCGTCGCTCCTCGCGTAGAACTTCGATGGTCGGCTGCCACCAGCCTCGCGCGACCTCGGGTTCACGCGGCGCCTCTTTAGCGGGCCAAGTCCGGACGAGTTCGTCGTGGGTCGGCCTCCGGCTGCTGGCCCAGATCAACGTCCCGGCACCGGCCGACACATTCGGGTAGAAGCGGGCCGCGACCGATGGATCGACGACCTCGCCGGAGACTGCCTCCAATACCAGGCACCCCGCATGGGTCATCAGAACCTGCCCAAGCGGCGGCAGCGCGTCCTCGGGCACCGGGTACCGCTTGCGGCGACGTTCGGCGGCCTCGGCCAACCTGTCCGCGTGTTCAGGAGATTCCCTACGGCTCGCTTCGCGTTTTCGCCTTTCCTCCGGTTCGGCCCGGCGGGCTGCCTCCTCGATATCCGGCCAACGATGGCGCAATTCTTCCAACGACCGGAACGGGACGTGCCAAGCCTTCGATGACGGGTCCCAGCGAGCCCAAGGCACCTTCCGCAACTCGGAGACGACATCCCGGGAATAGGGCGTGCGCACCACCAGATCATCGCTAGCCTCCAGGTAGGGGCTGGTGACCGGCTCGAACGCGAATGCGTCGCGGCCGCGCTCGTCGGCGTAGGCGAGAACGCCCGACCATTCGCGGCCCGACCAGGCGTTCAGGCGCCGCTCCGCAGAGGTGCCCGGGACGAACCATGCACCCAGGTCGTCACGCCACCGCGCGCGCGGGAAGGCCGCGCGGAACCTCTCCACTGTCATCCGGTCATACGGGAAAGCCGCAATCGCTCCGGGCCTGCCATCGGTGGCTTCCCGCTGGGTCGCGCTGAACTGCTCCGTCGCCCCGGTCATCGTTCGACCTATGGTGTCCCTCGGCAAGGCCCCAGCGAGTTGGCGATTGGGTTCAAACTTCGCGCGCGGACACAGGTTTCGCGTTGAAGCGTTCATTCCTGTGCCATCCGGCATGCCCGAAGCGTACGCGCGGCATCGGGCGTTCCTCCTTGAGAGGCTGGCTGTTGTCGGAATGGCCTTGCTGGATGCGGCATCATCTGCGTTGCATGCCGTAAGCCGCTGGTTCAGCCGTCCATGGCGAACTGGTTGCTCAACGGACCGGTGGGAAAGCTCTGCGATGGCGGTCGGCTGAAGCGACTACCAACGTCGCCAGTCCGACCGCGACGGCATCCTCCACAAGGCCACGGGCGCGTCCGGAAGTCGTTTGTGAGTCCGGCCCCCGTGCAGAGCGGCCAAGCATCGTACCCGCAACCGCACCGGCCACCCCTATCAAAGCTCCCACCTCGGGTGACGCATGGCGGCCGGCCAACGCCCACCCACCGACCGCACCGATTGCCAGGCGGAAAGCGAAGGAAGGCGGGATGCGACGGTCGGGAGCGAACGGCATCTTGTCACCCGCCATTTCGGCCAGTGCCGCCGCGGTAGCGAGGGTGCGGGCGCCGGTGCCGTCCGGGATCAGTTCGCCGCGGGTGCGCCCTTCCGAGGCGGCCCAGGTCAGCGCGGCGCATGCCGTCATGCTGCGCATGCCCGTCGTGAAGCCGATGCCGAACGAGGTTGCGTATGCCTGCATCGTGCCTGCCCTTTCGCGTGGAACGTGCCCCTCAGGTGCAAGGGCGCGCTACTGCCCGGCGTTCCGTCCGAGGCAAAGGGAAGGGCGAAAGGATGGCTCCATGACCGTGCTCAGGTCACCGCGGACGACCCTGCATGCGTGGAAGGCCTGAACTCCGAAGGTGCCACAGGTCGCCATGATGCCGACATCCGCCAGCGACAACCGAGGTCCACCGGTACGGTAATGGCTGCAGGGGTTCGTTACCGCGCCGATCATCGCGGGACGTTGGGACAAGGGATGATGTTGCTCTCTTGTTCTAGGGCACGAGAATGGACGGGAATGAGAGGGAATCTGGGGTGACGAGACGGGGGTGTTCGGGTATCGCTTCCCTAGGCGTTTTCGCTCTGTAGGGCCTGTAGCTCAATGGTTAGAGCCGACCGCTCATAACGGTCTGGTTGCAGGTTCGAGTCCTGCCGGGCCCACCACGCTTCTTCTAAGTGCCGCTGGCACAACAAGCTTTTCAGATATAACGAGTTTCTAGGCGCATCTGTGACACGGGACTGTGACACATGGCGGATGGAAACGTGGCGCACCAACCGAACCTGACAGAGCGAAATGGCACGTTCTATCTTCGGATGCGCGTACCGCTCGACGTGGTCGAAGCGGTAGGCCGGACTCACATCGTCGTCAGCCTCAAAACGAAGGAACGACGGGTCGCCCTGGCGCGGTTTCGGCTTGAGCAAGCCCGCTGCGAACGTGAGTTCGAGGCAGCCCGACAGCAGTTGACTGAAACGGCTACTCTTCGGCGCTCGCTTGCGTCCGGCCGCCTTGAAAAACTGGCTCCTAGAGAGATCGAGGGACTTGCCCTTCGATGGTTCGAGCACGCCGTGCAACGTGTTGCACGCACCTCGCGGGAAACCGTCGAAACCCGACTTATCGACTGGGACGCTGTCCTCTGCGAGCTGAAGGCGGAGGGCGACGTTCTCTCCAGCCCTGACCCGGAGGATTACGAACCGGCAGTCCACCGAACGGTCGATCAGCTCCTCCTAGCTGCCGGCGCTCCGCCGGAGCCAGCTCGGGGAAGGATCGAGAAGCGTGTCAGACGGCCCCAGATCGACCAATCGATGGCTCAGTATCGGCAGCTTGCCATCCTCGTTCGCCGCGGGCTGGTCGCGCTGAACCGGGATCGAGTAGCGGAGATCACTGGCGAGGCGGACACGCGCAACTCTGGCTTTGAGCGATTGCCCCAAGCCCTTGGTGTTCGGGCTACCCAGCGAACCCTTGATGAGCTGGTCAAAGCTTTTGTCGCTGATCCTAGCCGGGGTAGTCGCACCGGAAAAACCGATGCGGACTACGGTATGGTCTTCCTTGCCCTACGCGAGGTGATCGGAGGCGAAACCGAAGTCCGCCGCATCACCCGAGAGCATGCTCGGCGGATGCGTGACTTGTTCAGAGCGCTTCCCCCCAATGCGACGAAGCGTTTCCCGGGAAAGACCCTCGCGGAGGCGGCGGAGATCGCTGCGGAAAAGGGCCTGCCGCCGCTTAACACTCAGACGATCAACTCGCACCTTACCAAGATTGCCACCCTATTCAATTGGGCCGTCCGCGAGGAGTGGATCGATAAGAACCCATCGACTGGATTAGCGATTGAAGAAACGTCAAAAACAGTGCGCGAACCTTTCAGTCCTGCGCAGCTTCATTCAATCTTCTCTGCTCCGCTATATACCGGATGCCAAAATGATGAGGCGGGCTATGCCAAAGTCGGCACTCTTCGCCCCCGCCGCGCGAGATTTTGGGTTCCTTTGATCTCGCTTTTGCACGGGATGCGCCTGAACGAGATATGCCAAATGCGGACTACGGATGTAGTTGAGAGGGATGGCTTTCCAGTAGTGCTGGTTCGAGCAGGCGAGGCAGGCCAGCGCGTGAAAAGCAAATCTGGGACGCGGATCGTTCCTCTTCATCCGGAGATTATTGCCTGTGGTTTTCTCAATTTCGTCGCGGATGCCCGACATCGCGGGGATGAGCGCCTTTTCCCAGAACTTAGCCGGGATGCCCGTGGATACTTCTCGGACGCGTTTCAAAAGTGGTTCTCTAGGTTCCTCGACAGCAGAGACATATCCGAGCGCGGCGTCAGCTTTCATTCCTTCCGGCACGGCTGGGCAGATCGGCTCCGCGAGGCAGGGGTTCCAGAAGATCGACGCCGCGCATTGGGCGGATGGGCCGATACCGGCGTCGATGCAGGTTATGGCCGAGGCTTTCCCACCAAGATGCTTTCCGACGACATCTCGAAAATTGCCTACCCCGGCCTATCCCTCTCGTTCTTGCATGCACAATCCTTTGTCAATACATAGGGAGCATAGCCCTGCTTATTGACTAACTGCCCTATGCATGCACCCCCTTTGATAAAGGTATTTGGGGGATGCGGCCATGCCGACCAATCGAGAAATCGTCTTCAATGTCCGGATGCGCAACCTTGCTCGCGAGGCGATGCGCCAGCTTAACGCGGACTTGGCCGCCCAGGGCACCACGTTGAAACAAGTTGCACGGCAGCTCCAAGACGTTCAGGTGCAGACGGCGCGCATGGGTCAGGCCGCCGGGCAGGCGGACCGGTCCGTCTCGCGGCTGGCCGTATCGGCGAAGGGGCTGGGGCAGGCGGCCAACGACGTGGCAGCCTTCGCCAAGGCCATCGGCACGGCGGCGGGCAGCTCCACCGGCTTCAAGGCGATTGAGAAGGCCGTGGACGGCCTGGACCGGGCTTTCCGCACCTCCGGCGGCCTCGGGGTCTACCGCGCCCGCCTGATGAGCCTCCAGAGTGTCTTGGCGGCCCTTCCGGGTCAGTTCGCAGTTGCCGCGGCGGCTGCGGCCGGTTTGTCGGGTGTGGCTCCGCCTCGCGCGCCCCGTGGCAACGGCTCGGCCGGCGCTCCCCCGGCAAGCAATGGCCCGCCCGTAGGCGGTAGCGGATCGGCTCAGGACGACTTCAACCGCCGCCTCGCCGATACGAAATCGCGCCTCGACACGATGCAGAACCAGCTCCGCACGGTCGCGGCGCTGACCGTCTCCGCCTTCGGAGCCCGTCAGGTGCTCGCCATGGCGGACGCCTACACGCAGATCATCGGCCAGCTCAAGCTCGTCACCACCGGCACGGCCAACCTCCGGCAGGCCTACGAAGCGCTCTACGCCTCCGCACAGAACAACCACACCTCCCTCGACACGTCCGTCCAGCTCTACGCGCGCTTCAACAAGGCGACGAACACGCTCGGTGTGTCCCAGCGCGAAGTGCTGGAGGTGACGGACGCGGTCGGCAAGTCCATCGCGATCTTCGGCGGCAACGCCCAGTCGGCCGACGCGGCCCTCTATCAGTTCTCCCAGGGCCTCGCCTCCGGCGTGCTGCGCGGCGAAGAACTCAACTCGGTCATGGAGCAGGCGCCCCGCCTCGCCCAGACCATCGCCGACGGCCTCAAGAACGACGCCGGCACCATTGGCATCCCGATTGGCGCGCTCCGCTCCTACGCCGAGCAGGGCAAGCTCACGACCGAAGCCGTTTTCCAGGCGCTCCAGAACCAGCGGCCGAAGTTGGAGGCTGAGGCGAAGGGGATGGGCCTGACGGTCGGCAAGGCCTTCACCAATGCCAAGAACGCCTTCACCGATTTCATCGGCAAGGCGGATGAGGCCTCCGGCGCCTCCAGGCGCGTCGCACAGGCGATCATCGACGGCCTGAAGGCCCTCCAGACCCCGGAAGCAATCTCGGCCGCCCAGACGGCTCTCACCGGATTTGCGACCGCGGCATCGGCCGCGATCAAGGCGGTGGCGTTCCTCGCCAACAACGTCCAGCTCGCCGTGACCGCCTTCGTGGCGCTCAAGCTGCTCCCCCTGGCCGGCATCTTCGCCGCTGCCGGCTCTTCCGCTGTGACCGCTGCCGGCTCCCTCGCGGTCTACAGCGTGGCGACCCGCGGCGTTGTCGTCGGGGCGACCGCGGCCAACGTGGCCGTCAACGGCCTCAGCGCGGCCCTTCGCGTGTTCGGCGGCCCCATCGGGTTCGCGATCACCGCTGCGGCTACGGCCCTCGCCTTTTGGGCGACCTCGACCAAGGACAGCGTCGTCCACGGCACCGAGCTTGCCGGCGTGACGGACCGGCTCAAGTCGAACTACGACGAAGCCGCCAATGCGGTGAAGAACCTGACCGAGGCCGAGCGCGCCCGCGACAAGCTCAAGGTCCAGGGTGTCGCGAAAGGCTTTGCCGACGAAATCGCGGCTCAGGCCAAGTCCCTGAATAGCGCCATTGGGGCCGGCGCCTTCGAAGCGACCGACGGCTCTCGCCTCGCCGCGCGGTTCATGCCGTTCCGGGAGGAAGTCGAGGCCTTCCGCAAGACCGTGCGCGACGGCAAAGCCGACTTCGACGGGCTCCAGAAGGCGGTTGCGACCAAGGCCGAGAAGAGTCCGACCCTCGCCGATGCGGCTCGCGAGCTGAACGAGGCGGCGGAGGCCGGCAGGAAGGCTCAGGACGGCTTCGAGAAGGCCGCCGCTACGCTGAAGGTGCTGGAGGGCACGGCGACCCAGGCTCAGGCTGCCGTAGCCGGCGTGACCGACACGCTTGCCAAGCCCATGCCCATCGACGGCAACACGGCCTTCACCGGCTACGTCGAGAACCTGAAGCAGCTCGCCGCCAACGTGCCCCAGCTCAAGGCCGCGGCGGATGCTACCGACGCTGTCGGCAAGGCCTCGACCCAGCTTGGCATGGCCCAGCGGAACCTAAAGGCCGCGTTCGATGCCGGCGTCATCTCGCAAGGCGAGTTCGAGGACCGGCAGGCCGAGCTGGAGCGCACGATGCAGCGCGCCCGCGACGCGATCAACGGCTTGACCCAGGCGCAGCGCGATCTCCGCGACGCCGAGCGCGATCTCGGCCTTGACGGGCTGGTAGACCGTGACCGGGCCGTCGAGAGCATCAATATCAAATACGACCGGCAGCTCCGCTCGCTGAAGGAACAGGTGCAGGCTCAGAAGGACAACGCGCAGGCAGTCGAAGGCCTGCACGCGGCCATGCGGAAGAACGAAGCCCTCCGCCAACAGGACATCGGCAACCTCGACGTCAAGTTCCAGAACAACGAGCTGCGCGACCGCATCTTGAGTCTTCAGGGCGAGGCGCGTCTACTTGACCTGTCGGGTGGAGCACGCGAGCGCGCGTCCCGCCTACTCGACATCGAGAACGCCGCGCGCCGGGCTGGTGTGTCGAACGTCCAGGGCATGGTGGACGCCTATGGCAAGGAATACGACGCGCTGAAGCGGGCAGAGCAGGCCCGACAGACCGTCGGCACCGGCTTCAAGCGGGCCGTGGACGGCTACATCGAGAGCACTGCGCGCGTCGCCGACGAGAGCGAGCGCATGTTCGGCTCGATGTTCAACAACCTGTCCGACGGCTTCGTGGACACGGTGCGGACCGGGAAGGACGGCTTCCGCTCGATGCTCGACAGCATCTCGTCGGACCTGATGCGCTTCGCCTCGCGTCAGCTCTTCCGCACGCTCCTGTCGTCCGTCTTCGGCGATGGGCAGGGCGGCACGGGCGCGGGCACGTCGTTCGGGGCTCAGGTGTTGTCGGCACTCGGCATGGGTGCCAGCAAGGCCGTGGGCGGAGGCGTGGCGGCCAGCGCAGCTTCCACCGGGATAGGTGCCGGTCTCGGCAACGCGGCGAACGCGGCGGCCAGCGGCGTGGTGCAGCTCTCGTCCGCGGCGACCGACGCGGCGTCGAGCTTCGGCGACATCCCGTCCAAGCTCACGACCATGCTGAAGGGCTTGGGGGCGACCGACGCGGGCGTGGCCGGCTTCCTCGGCAACGTCCAGCGGGAGAGCGGTTTCCGGCCGGGGGCCGTCAATGAGACGAGCGGCGCCTACGGCCTGATCCAAGCTCTTGGCCCTCGCAAGGCCGAGCTGTTCCGGCAGTATGGCTCCAGCCCGTCGGCCGACCAGCAAATCGACTTCATCCGCGGCGAACTCCTGACCACGGAGAAGGCGTCGCTCAACATGCTGCGCTCGTCTTCGACCCTCGCGGACGGGGTGAAGGCCGGCATCCGCTTCGAGCGGCCGGAGGGTTACGTCGATGCCCTGCGGGCCGGCGACCTGTCCCAGGTTCCCGACTTCGGCACCCGCATGGGCTTCGCCAACAAGTTCGGCAGCGTGGGCCAGCCCGGAGCCGGCACCGGCACCCTGAGCCTGGAGGGCGTCACCCTCAGCGAAGAAAGCCTGGGCAAGCTCAACGACCAGATCGACCAGATGCAGGCGTCGATGCAGAGCGTGGACACGTCGTTCTCGCAGATGGGCGGTGCCCTGGAGAAGTCGAAGCTCGGCATCGTCAGCGGCGCCGACGGCATCTCCACCACCCTGTCGAACGGCGGAAATCAGGTCGGGCAGGCCTTGGAACAGGTGTCGGCCAACGTCTCGAAGTCGGGCAACAGCCTGTTCGAGGCGCTGTCGGCTCTCGCCAGCAAGGCCAGCGGTTCCGTCACCATGGGCGCCAACGGCCTCATCGACATCGGCAAGGGCTTTGCCGGCGACGGCTTCGACCTGAACGTCGGGGATATGGCCGACTGGCTCCACACGGGCGGCATCATCGGACAGGCGGCCCGTGTCCAGCGGACGGCCTCCCCTGGCCTCTGGGACGGCGCGCCGAAGTTCCACACGGGCGGGATCGTCGGCGGGCTCAAGAGCCGGGAACGCGCAATCATCGCCAAGGATGAAGAGGCGATCTTCCCGACGGTGCGGATGTCGGACGGCAACTTCGGCATCCGTGCAACGGGTTTCACGGGCGGCGAGGGCGGCGGGGGCAACATCACCATCGGCGATATCAACGTCCGGGTGGAAGGCTCTTCCGGCAATCCCCAGCAGGACGACGCCTACGCCAAGATGATGGGGCGCGAGATGCGTGCCGCGGTCCGGGCGGAGGTGGCCGACGTGATGACCCAGCAGGCACGCTCCGGCGGCATGTTCCGCAAGATGATGAAGGGGTAGGTCCGGTAATTTCGAGTTGATCCACTGGCCTATACCCCTCTCACAATCCTTCGTCAAATATTCGCTAAAACATTTCTGAGGGATGCCCACAGAAATAGCTTGCAGGGGTGGCCTGGGTAGAGCCATAAGGGGGCACTACTCATCGACGGAGAGTAGTGCCCTCCTGCGGGGCTCGGTGGAACGCGCCGGGCCCCGCATCAAAACTTGGAAATCTACAATGGCGAAGTCCCGCATCGTGCGGCTGCACGCGCCTGCGCCGTTGCTCGAAAAAATCGACGCGGTCGCGGCCCGTCAAACCTCTGAAAAGCTTGGCGCCCGTGTCACGCGGGCCGCTGTAATCCGCGCGGCGTGCATCGCGTACGTCGAGAACCATTCCCTCCCCCGTGCAACACGTTGCACGCCGATCCCGGAATAAGGCCATGACCAAGGACACCGACATTGCGCTGACCGCGCACACCTCCAGGCAGAAGGGCGCGGAGCCCGGCACTCGTGGGCCCCATCTGAACCTGTTCTCCGGTGGCACCGTCGCGAAGAAGGCAGCTCCAGTCGAGCTGACGACCACCGAGCGGGCCGCCAAGTTCGCGGAGGTGCGGAAAATCAAGGAAGACGCCACCCGCGTCCTCACCGACATTGTCTCCCACCACGAGCGAACCGGTGAGCCGCTTCGCGTGGACGCCTACGACATCGCCAAAATGGCGGGTGTGAGCTTCGAGAGGGCCGTCGTGATCCGGTCGGAACTAATGAAGGCGAACGCGGTGCGCGTCTTCGCCGGCCAGTGGGGCAACGAAGGCCTGCTCCCCGGCGATGCCTGGGACTTCCAGCACGGCCGACGCCAGTGAACTCGGCCTGCCTCCACGTAGTCGAGCGCCAGTTCGCAGGGCGTCCGGTGCTCGACATTGTGGCGGCTGCCCGTGCTCTCGCACGCGGCCACGCCTCTCACGCCATTGCCCTTCGCGCGCAGTCACCGCGCGGTGAGTTAGCGTTGCGGGCCATGCAACGGCGGATCGCTCGCGTAGAGTACCTATCCGACTTTTGGTCGGCCGTCGGTCTCTACTTTGGCGTCCTTGACTTGATCGAAGAACACGATGGGACGTTTCCGGCTGCCCTGGCACACAGCCTGGGACGCTTCGCCGAGCGCCAGACCCAGAACATCTGTGACCCTCCGCGCCTCTCTAATCCGAACTTCGATCCGGCGTACCTCCTACCGCCCCCCGAGCACCTCCCGACGACGCTACCCAGTTCGCTTGTCGAGGCCTTCTGGGCACGCCTCACGGCTCCAAAACGCGATTCTGATTGGAACAAACAATGAACACGTCGTCATCCCTACCGGCCATCGCTACCTTGCAGTCCGAGAAGGCATCTCGCGGAGGCGTGGTGCTCCGGGAGCTTCTGGCCGGCGCCACCCTCACCGATGCCGCAGGCTATGCCGGCCTCTCCCCGGACCTCGCCGCGCACTGCGCCTACGAAGCCGCCTCTGCGGCTGTGTCCGACCTCCGCCGCTTCTGTGACCCGGAGGCAGATAGCCCCCAGCCGATGCCCCGACGCGTCCGCCCGGCAACGTGGCCGGCGAGCTTGTCCGCAGACCAAGCCTGAGCACCCAGGAGTCTCCCATGCCCCGCACACGTCCGACGCGCCCACTCCCCCGATCTCGCCGCGGCGCAGGCTCGACTGTCTCCCCGGCAGCTCTGAACGCGATGACGCCCCCCAGCGCCATGCGCTCGTTAGGCGAGAGCCTGTCCGCCATCACCGGAGCGGTGCTGCTCGACCTCGTCATGTCGCAGGGCAAGTCCCTCGCGGAGGCCGCGGAACTGACCGGCATTCCCGCCAGCCGTCTCCGGGCCGATGGGCTGACCTTCGCCACGAGCTTCATCGCCAAGCTCGACCCGGCTCTCGGCGCGGTCCTGTCCGCCAGCCCCGAAGAGAGCGTGGCCCTGGAGGCCGCCGTACTGGCGCAGATCGAAGCCAACGGCCCGGATGCTCCCTTCATCCTTCCCACCAAGCAGTGAGACCTACCATGTTCGGCCTACCCACCTCCGACCCCTTCGCGCCTTCCCCTGACGACGGACTCTTGGCCGATCTCGGCATCGCCGCCGCCTCCGGCCTCCTGCGGGACGGCCTGACGATGGAAGAGATCACGAAGCGCAGCGGCATGGACCCCGCTGTTCATACGACCCTGGTGGCGATGTTCGTCCAACGCCTCTTGGTCGCCGTCACTCCGGCCCTGGCCGCCGTGAAGGGCTTAACCCCCAAGGCGGAAGCCGAACTCGACCGCTCTGTCATGTCCGCTGCCGCCGCGCCTCCGCTCGGCGCGGCGTGAGCGTATCGATATCAATCGAAACCGAAACCGAAACGACGGGTGGGGGCTATGGGACGGACATGCTCGATATGCGCCCACCCGCGACGTGCTGAGATCGATGCGGCTCTCCAGGGTGGAGCATTTTTAGACGACGTGCTTGACGCGTTCGGCCTCCCGTCGCGGTCGGCCCTTCAGCGGCATAGGGCGGGGCACCTTGGTCGATCCGTGACCTTCAACCTTCCCGCCGCCTCGGCGCCACCTCCGGACGCAGCTCCAGAGCAGCCGGACGGCGATATCGACACCGCGGCTGCTCTGGACCGTCTGTTCGCCCGCGCCACCGGAAGCACTCGCGCTCTTCAAGATTACGCTGCCCTGGTGACGGACGGCCTCGCCCATGTTTACGCCGCTGCCGTCACGTCCGGCGACCTGCCTGTTGCGGTGCGCGCGCTCCGGGAGATGCGTGGACTTCTCCAGTTCCACGCCTTGGTAGACCCTGAACGCCTGAAGCAGCATCCCGGTTGGCGGGAGGCCGAGACGCCGCGCGATCCCATCTTCGCCCTTGAACGGTTGCTCGTGGCTCAGCTCGCTGGCGACGTCGCCGAGATCGATGCTGCACGGGTCGATCTCGACACGGCTCGGCCGGGGATGGGCACCGCCCTCGCTGATGCCGGCGCGCCGTGCTCGTTCCAATGAACCTTGCCCTAGTGGAACGTTCCACCCACGCGCCTGTGCAGTTCCACGAAAATGGTTTTGATTTTTGGAACGAGTCATGGTTCTATGTCTTAAACTCTATTGGAACGACTGGGCCGGAACGACCCCATGCTCATCGGTTACGCCCGCACCTCGACCCTGGAACAGGAAGCCGGCTTCGAGGCGCAGCTTCGCGAGCTGGCGGCACACGGATGCGAAAAGCTGTTCCGGGAACAGGTCTCGTCAGTCGCCCCGCGGAAGCAGCTTGAGGCGGCCCTGGAGTTTGCCCGCGAAGGTGATGCACTCGTGGTCACGAAGCTGGACCGGCTCGCCCGCAGCGTCGTCCATCTCGGCAGGATCATTGAGACACTGGAGGCCAAAGGCGTGGCGCTCCGCATCCTGAGCCTCGGCGTGGACACCGCGACCCCCACCGGCAAGCTGATGCTGAACGTGCTCGGCGGCGTGGCTCAGTTCGAGCGGGAGATGATGCTGGAGCGGCAGCGCGAGGGCATCGCTAAGGCGAAGGCAGAGGGGGCGTACCGGGGCCGGAAGCCGACGGCCCGCGCCAAAACGGCCGAAGTCCACGCCCTCGCTGCCGAAGGGCTTTCGATGGGTGCCATCGCGACCCGCCTCAAGATCGGCAAAGGATCGGTACATCGCGCGCTGACATCCGCTACCCTTGACGCATCAAGTTGCAACGTTGCGGCTGCCAGTCCCACCGTGTGCGGCTAGGTGCAGGCGAGGCACGGGTTAGACCGCAAACGATACAAATGGCTTCCACGCGTGACGCGCACGCTTGAGCGAGGCCGAAGCTACGCATACACCTAGCGATTGGTTGATCCGCCCTGAGTGACAAACATGGCCATACGGCAAGCCTTCTTCGCGTATGCGGGTTTTCCGCCAGACCTTGCTGAAACTATTGGGGCTGCGGCCAAACTTTTAGAAGGTAATTCCGACATATCTGTCACGATATGGCCACAAATGGACATTTGGGGGGCAAATATACCCGACGAGGTGCGCGCTCAAATTGAGCAGGCAGACGCCTTGATTTGCGATGTTACCAAGCCAAATCTAAATGTATACTACGAAGCCGGATATGCAATCGGTCTTGGTAAATCAATTGCTCCCGTTATCAACGCGTCTTTTGCAGGAGCTACCGCTGACATACAGCGGGATGGATTTTTCGACACAATAGGTTACAAGACATATGAAAACTCTCAACAATTAGCCGACATATTGAAAAGCACAACTGAAGTTAAGCTCCTTGATCTATATGCACGCCCTATCAATTCAAGGCAGCCAATATTTGTTTTGGACACATACAGGAAAACGGACTTTCGAAATTCAATAGTATCTGCTGTCAAAAACAACAAAGTTTTCTATAGAAGCTTTGATCCTGTTGAAACTCCGCGATTTGTAAGCGTTTCCATAATTGGAGATGTCACAGCTTCGGCTGGTGTGATTATTCCCGTTCTACTACCCCATGTTGACGACGCAGTACGCCATAATTTGAGAGCAGCGTTTTTGGCTGGCCTAGTCCATGGATTGGGCAGGGAAAGCGTCCTACTGAGGGCTGAAGGTCAGACTGAGCCGGCCCCAACCGACTACCGGAACTTCATACAAACCGTTAGAAGTGAGAACCAAATTGACGATCAAGTGAAAGATTTCGCAGCTCGTGCTATGTTGGGCCTTCAGGGCTCAAGCGCGAAGCGGACAAAAAAGGATCGGACTGGGCTACAGAAACTTTCACTTGGTGCTTCCGCGGCAGAAAACGAATTTCGAACCCTGGATAACTACTTTGTCGAGACATCAGAATACCTTCGAACCCTTCGCGGCGAAGTAAGCGTCGTTGCCGGGAGAAAAGGTTCAGGGAAAACTGCAATTTTCTTTATGGTTCGCAATGCATTTCGTGAAGATAGGTCATGTATTGTAGTAGATTTGAAGCCTGAGTCACACCAACTGTCACAATTTCGCGAAGAACTTTTGAAAGTAGTCGACGCTGGCGGCTTCGATCATACTTTGGCATCATTTTGGTATTTCGTCATCATTTCTGAAGTTTTGCTTGCTATAAAAGGGGGCTATGATCTCAAAGCAAAATACGACGGGAAGGCTCTGTCAGCATCACGTTCTATTGCTGGTGTATTGGAGAGCTTTGAGGTTTTGGAAAGTGGAGATTTTACCTCGCGAATAAATAAGTTGGGGACACTTCTATTGCAGGAGATTGCACGTATAAAGGCTCGTAAAGAACAAATTTCACCACAAAAGTTGACTAACATTGTGTTTAATGAAGGTATACAGAAATTCCGTAGCTTGATTGCTGAGCACACGACCAATAGGAGCAACATCATCTTTTTGTTTGATAACATTGACAAGGGATGGCCAGCGAATGGAGTCCACTCATTTGATATAAGATTGGTCCGCCTTCTGAAAGAAAGCCTTGATAAGGTTGGTCGTGATTTTCACAATGCAGACAGAGAATTTATGTCAGTCGTTTTTTTAAGAAATGATATTTATGAATTGCTTGTCGAAGCTACGCCAGATAGGCAAAAGGCTGGACAGGTCCGAATTGATTGGACCGATCGATTAAAATTGAGACAAGTAATATTCCAAAGAATACAAACGACACCCAATGACAAAAGCCTTTCATTCGCCGAGTTGTGGAGTAAATATTTTGTCCCTGAAATAGATAATCTGAGTTCGTTCGACTACCTTGTGGATCACTGCTTAATGCGTCCAAGGTTTCTGATTAATCTAATCGATTATGCGATTGCTAACGCAATAAATCGCGGTCACAATCAAGTCCTTGCCGAAGATTTATCTGACGCTGTGCGCCAGCATGCAAATTATTTGATTGATGATTTTGGATACGAAATTCGCGACGTTTCTGGTCTGTCTGAGGATATATTATATGCCTTGATTGGAGCTACACAGTACCTAACCAGAGGCGAGATTATTGAAAGACTCAGAAAATTTAGCAAAACAGATGACGACGCAAAAAATGCCTTTCGTTTACTGTTGTGGTATGGGATAATTGGACTTGCTGATGATGCAGGTCGCGAATATTTCATCTATGACTATGACTACAACATAAAAAGACTTGAAGCACAAATAAATAGCGCAAATGGAGAAGCGCTTTTTGTTACCAACGCCGCTGTGCATGTCGCATTGAGGTCAAACTGAAAGGGCCGCAACAAGCGGCCCGTTTGTACTCGCGAAACTCGGGAAACCGCTGAGCAGTTACATAACAGCCTCGCTCTAAGTAGGCGTGAGTCGCCAAGCTGTCGCGATTGGCGGTGCCCGTGCTTAGCATCGGCTTGCAGGCTTGCAAAGTGGAAAAGCTAACTCTGAAGGATAGGCGCGGGTTCCCACCGGCTCACCGCCATAGCGGTCTATTGGGGATACAACCGCTGCCGCCTAGCTTCGGACAGGAACCTGTGTCGGCCTTCATCGCCTTCTGCACGCTAGCGCCATCGCTCGCCACTCGGGAGCTGTCGGACGAGCAAGAGCACATGTCTCACCAGCTTCAATCAAGCTAGTTCCGAGTGCAACAAGTTTCACACGTTGCGTTTTGTGAACCCAGATGTGTTGGCGAAGGATTGTGCAAGTAGTATGGATTGCGAAAAACTTATTAGCATGTCATAAGCCCCCATAGAGGGCATTTGCCCGATTTGGGGCACCTTATGTCACGGCTAAATCCACTTTCCGACCGTCAAGCAGAGTCGCGACCCATCAGAGGCCTGCCTGCCCGGAGCAAGATAGAGATGGAGCCGGCACATGGGATGCCGAACGAAGGCGTTCGCCTTCACGAGTTCACACTACCCGAAAAGCAGCAGGCCTTTGTTACCCTTATGACCGTTTGGGCGCCGCATATGTCGGCGTCTGAAGTCGTCTTTATTGGGTGGCTACTGGCGAACACGGTCAGCCGGGGCAAGCGCTCCGGGGCCTACTCGCTACCCCAGCTCATCAATGGCGTTCCGAACCACCGTGACGGAGGTATGTGGACGGCAGGCACCGGCCTGTCCGAACCGACCGTCCGCCGGACCATCGCGAGCTGCACCGCCAAAGGACTTATCCACACCTGTCGCGATCCCCGCGGCACGCGCTTTACCGTCGTGCTGACGTGGAACCCCGCCACCGGCCAAGCTGAAGAGAGCAACGTCGTGACCCTGAACCTCCCGCGTTCGAGGCGGAACGCCTCTGCCCAGCCGGCCGCGGATATGCAGGCGGACGTTCCCGAAGAATGGGACGCTCCGGGGGGTGATCAAAATGATCAGGAGGGGGTGATCAATTTGATCACCGGGGCCTGTCAAAATGATCACTCATCTATAGGGAAACCTACAAACCAAGATACCATTCAAGGGGAAGATTGTGACGCGGTCGCTTCGCGCCCGGTCGTCCTCCCGGAAGTTCGCATCCGAAAGAGGCCTACGGCCCCCGGTACGAGCCTCAACCTACCCCGTTCCGGTTTCGGAAAGGTTGATGCCTCCCCCCGTTGCGCGGCCCCCCCTCCGGCGGAGCCTGCCCGGTTCGAGCCGCGGACCAACCTCGCCGACGCGATCAAGGCAGCTGGGGAAGCCCGCAAGGCCCGGCTCGCTGAGGCCCGCAAGCGGATCGACGTCCGGGCCTACGCGACCACGTGGCTCGGCGCCTGGGGCGACACGTACCTCGGCACGCCCTGCCCCGGCTGGTCGGAGAAGGTCGGCGGGATGCTGAAAAAGTCTCTGAAGGCCTACTGGCTCAAGGGTCACGAGCATAGGGTCCACGACTTCCTAGAATGGTCCGTCCGCAACTGGGACGTGATCCTGGCGGCCAAGCTGTCGTGGATGCGCCAGAGCCCGCCGCCGGCCCTACCCTGCATCGAGTTCGTGGCCCGGTTTCTGCGCAATTTTCAGGAGGCCTGGGGCGAACAGGAAGAGCTGAAGTTCCGCGGCACCGAGCCGGGGCAGAAGCAGGCGGCCTTCGCCCTTGCCAAGCGTGAGGGCATCACCATCGACGTGGCGCTTGCCCGCGTCATCGCCCGCGACGCCTCCGAGAAGACGATGCGGGAAGTCAACGAGGTGGCCGCCCGCGCCAACCGGGACAAGCGGATCGCCAAGCTGGCGGCCGACCGCGTAGCCGGTGCAACACGTTTCACGCGGGAGAACCCGCACCCGCGCGCCCACGAGAACGTCTACGAGCGCATCCCGGTCCCGACCGTGACGCCGGAGATGTCCGTCCTCCAGCCCATCGCTTTCGATCCGGAGCTTCTGAAGTGAGTGCCGATCCCGCCCCCTCCGCCGACAACGAGCCCGGCTTCGGCACCGTCCCGGCCGTCGTCTTCAACATGGGTGCGCTGTGATGTCCGAGACCGTAGAAGACAACCGCTCCGCGGTCTCATGCAATGTGGGGCGATACCCGGCTGCCAGCACGGCGCAGATCGGAACGGGCGTGAGTAGTTGCACAACCGTTTCGCTCCGAGCCTCGCGAGCCACGTAACCGCCGTGCGAACATCTGTAGATACCATCAGTCCAGACCAGCCACGCTTCATCTGAACGTTGCTTGGGGCTGACGAAAGCCCCCGATGGGACATCGGACAGGCTGACTGCGGTGCGAACCTGTTGCTGATCCTGTGTTACGCGTGCGGCATGAAGCACCTCATCGATAGCGGGCGCCAAAGGTGGACGATCCAATCCATACGCACGCTGCCACGCTTGCTTGAATGCGTTGAAGGCACCTCGACGGCACTGAGCGCAAGGGCGATGTCCTGCTGCCAAGGCGACAGCCTCATCTAGGAAAAACAGCTCAGTGTAATAGCCCGGCTTCATGATGGGGCGGGGCGGCCCATAGCTTGTAAGGGTGCAAATTACCCAACTTTTGCCGTTCCAACGGGTAGCGCCGAGCACGCCGTTCGCGTCGTGAAGGCAGCCGCGGTTGCCCATGAAATCGCCTCTGGCAGCATCGGCTTCAAAAGCGCCGAATGGCGTCACCCGATTTTGGCGGGGCACAAGTCAATCCCTTTGAAGCTGAGCAAGTACGACAGACGATAGAAGCTGCTTAGCCCATTAGACGGGCATGCGTGTCAACTCGATTGCCCCAGGCATTACAGGACGCGTCACACGCTTTACCCCGTCCTCCGGTCCCAAAGTGAGTGATCCTGCGTCGTAACCGACGCAGACCATAGCCGGCGCCTCGTTGACGAAAGCGGTGCCGCAATAGACCTGCCCGGCAGGCGAAACACGATCCGAGATAAGTGTGCTGCCCGCCATGAATGTATAGGTGTTGATAGAGTGATCCCGAAGTGACACCGTCGATTTGAATTTCAGAGCTTCATATCCTCCGGGAGGCTGCTGCTTGGGAGTGGGTGCAGAAACGCATCCTCCTGCCGCGAGGCAGAGGATAACCCAGGTCGCACGCATCAGCATCTCCAAGTTGCCCCAGTGGGTTCCCATGCAGCCGCGATATAGTCAAGCTTGCTCTCGTCTGCGTGGATAGGGCTGGTGGCGATGCTCGGCATCAAGTGCAGCTCGGCCGCCTACAAGGGATACAAACCAGTAAGAGGTGTAGCTTTCGCGCAAATGACTGTGCCGCCCACAAATCATCCTCGGAATACGCATTGTAGACACGCTGCTATAAATAAACTATGCTCGCCAGTGAAAATGGAGGCAGACTATGACCACTCGACTTTCAACCTTCTCTGCTCCGGCTGAGCTTCTGAGCGAAATCGACCGGGTCGTGGCTGAATACAACACGATTGCTGGCGTTTCCACCACACGATCGTCCTACATTCGGTCAGTGCTGGAGCAGCGCGTGCGGCAGGAACCCGAAATCCTTCGACGCATGCAAGCCGCCGCCGCGACGACGCATTCACTCCTGCATCCGTCCCGATTGAACGACGCCGCTTGAACTCGGCGCAGCGCCTGTCTTCCGGCAATGATCAGGGGTGACGAGCCGTGCAACACGTTTCACCGATTACCAGCTTCGAAGCCCTCGCCTCCGCAATCATCGCCCTCAACCGCACGCCCGTAGGGGTGGACGGCTTGGTGCTCCTGGCGGAGATCGACAGGCTCAACCGCAAGGGGGTCCACCCGGACTTGGAGCTGCTTCGTCGGATCGTGGGGGAGCCGAAAACGAAGCTCTGGCTGCGCCTTCACGACATCGAAGGCCAAGGACTCGTCAGAACCCGCCACTTGCGACGCACGCAACGCCTCGTCCTCGGGATCACCCCCGCAGGGCGCCAAGCCCTTGCCTCGGCGGCGCAAGAACTGACCCAAAAGGGTGGGAGAGATCAAATTGATCACCCTTCCAAACAAATTGACCAACCCACGGCATTTGCCGCACCCCCCCAGCAAAATGCTCCGGTGGACGCGGTGCGTCAGCGTCGCCGCCTGACTGCCGTGAGGTAAGCCCAAATGCTCGAAAACTCCCTTGGCCTCTCTGTCATCGTAGTAGGGTCAATATTAATAAGTGCAGCGGCTTTCTGCGCCGGGATCGTGGTGGGTCTCGCGACTTAGCGGCCGAGCCCAATGAGCTTGACCATGTGGTGAACTGCTTCCGACCCGATGCAATCATTTCCAAAAAATTCCCGGAACGACCGCCCTGCCTCGAAAGCTGCGGAGAAGCTATGACAACGAGATCAGCGATGATGATCGATTGGCTGTTCGCATAAAATCTCATTGCGTCCAATTATTCGTGATCCCGGCGTGCTTGCCACTGAGTATGTTCACGGGAGAAAGCATTTTCGGCGTCACTTACAAATACAGAAAACTGCTCCTCGCTAAAGTGAGTAATGGCTGTAGCCTTTAATAAGCTAATTTCATGTGCTGTCAGTGCATAAGAAGCTGCAAGTTCTTGATATCTTTTAGTCTGTGTCCAAGCAAGAAAACTACTAGCAAGCGTCAATAGTACATCAGTCGGCCAATAGCTATAATCAGGGAAAGCTGGACGCGCAACAGCGAACCCAATCAGAAGAATGTAAACAAGTATTATAACACTCAGCCAAACCCGAGACATTGTTTTATTATATGACGATTTCGATATATACCATTTGCGCTGATCTTCAACTCGGCTATCCATGTATAATTTTACACGTTCGACAAGGGAATTATTTCGAATTTCTCGCATTTTACTAGTTATTTCTTCGGCGTTAGAAACTGGCAATGTAGAGGAAGTTAGCTGATGATTGGTTGAAACCAAAACTTTTAAGTTACTTAAAAAATTTCGATCTGCATCAGCGTCCGGCACATTATAAGGCTCAGCTCGCGTCATGTATCTCCATGTTATAGTTTTTATTGACTCCGCAAGCGCACGTGTTCCATACCAACTCTGCTGAGGCTTCCCTATCGCTAAATATATAGTAATGCATAAACCGATTAGGAGGATAACAGTTTGAAAAATTGCGAAAATGGACGACGGGTAATTTATTGTAGACAGAATGGATGAAATAACTATGCAAGCGAAATTGCTAAGCAGCGCATATATCGACCAGTTTTGAGATTGCGCCGATTGAGCATTAGACGATTGATATAAGGCGGGATAATCAGCTTCATTCATAGCCTAAGCCCTTATATACGCTGTCATTGTAGTATAAATCTGAGTCATTTTTGTACTTTGAGAACCCATCGCAAAAATTATCGAGGGCATGCTTGATAATTCTGGACCCAAATGCGACATGGACGGTAGGAGTACCCTTGAGAATAGGTGGACAAAGATTATTATCCAACGACCTTTTGTTGTTTAAATTTACGGCAACAATTGGAATTTTTAATGACAAACAATTCTCAATTTCCCATCTGACAAATTTATAGTGAGACTTGGTTAGATCCCCTATGACAACAATGGCTTGCTTTGTATTGCTCAACCTCTCGCGCAGGATGCCTTTTATATAATCTTCGTTTGTGGCCGTCAGAATTTTTCTAAGGTCGTGAGCGTCATAAAAGTTGAAATCTATATTTTTGTTTTTTCTCCATCCAAGCATATAAGCATACGCCCACATGTCTTTGTCGCCATCAAAAATGACGTAGGTTTTATTTCTGTACCCCATGTTAGTAAGCTCCCAAGTGCGGCGCATCGAATTATTTACGATTCATACTCATTTGTGTCGATTTTATCTAGCTGTTCGGTGCGCATTTCTATAGAACGCTCTCTGCAATAATCGGTGAGGTTCTGAGAAATACGCCAAGCATCAGAGTAAAATTGCAAGAACAATTCTGCGAGCGGTTCAGAGTGAACCACTAAATATTTTACACTAGCAGTTGGATCGTCTGAGGATACGTGCGCAAACAGAACACGATTCCTATCTGCTATTATCAAGTCCATAATAGCTAATGTTGATATATCAAGACCTAATACTCTGCATTGAAAACTTGGAAATTTTTCCTTCATCATCAGGGAGTCTTGTAGGTATTCAATCCGTTTCTCCGCAGTCAATAGTTCGCGATAACTTTTTCCTTCTGCAAGGAATTTCCCGATTGATGCCCTGTAGGACTCTCGTTCTGCCTTTTCTTCAAGGCTCATGTCTTCAGATCGACGCCCCCAGGTTGTATCATGTATCGTGTTAGAGTTCTCGATCAGAATACGGCTTTCTATATATAACTGCTTTCTACTGAGTATTCTTTTGCATACACTGTTAGGAATAGCATTCAATATGTTCGTTTCTTTTATAAATTTCTGCTTTATCTGATCTATTAAATCTTGAGGCTTTGAAACGCGAAGACTTCCCTTGAATTGGGGGGGCAGGACGGAGTCATCCAAATCAGGGTCAACCATAAAGAGTGTCACGTTTTTTCCTGAACCCCAAAATGCTCCTACTTCCGCCAGACACCACTGAGACTCTATTGATCTACGTGTAGCGATAAACACACACATTTGGCATTCTGAAATTGCCCTTTGGAGCTGCTCGGAAAGCGAATCCCCCGCCGACATAACAGAAGTATTCCACCTATCGATTTTTTCTGCATCCAGAACTAGGCATAACGTCTGAAAGATAGCTTGATCTTTATCGCTATGACTGATGAATATCTTCACGGCGTTGCACCAGGCGCTATTTTTGCAGGCACGAAAAGTTCTGCAATGTGCATAAATTCGCGATACACGATTTCTGTCTGGTTTGCTAGCTAGTCGTACGAGTCGTCTTGTGCCTCCCTATGGTGTGCGACAGCTAGAGCGTGGTAGCCGCAATCGCGCTTGGTTTTTGGCGTTTGTGCAAAAATCAAGATTTATGAACGGCACAAAAGGTGCTGAGACTACAATAGGTTAGCCTGTGCAGAAATCTGGGGCGCGATGTCCGCACTGAGCTGTTAGCGGTCGCTCGGCGAGTGGTGCTCATGGGAAGAATCCCATCCTGAGCGACCCTTCACAGGGTCAAGCTGACAGGGGCTTGGCCCTGGTAGGCCTAACTGCCAATCGAGCGACGCCCGCAGCGGTGCCACGTAGAGCGAGAGCCGGGCTCGCCCTCGCGTCCGTAGCAGAGTCCCCGCGATCTCAGTTGCGCGCTGACGCGCTCTCGGCGCTCGCAGGCCCGGTCCGTTACAGCGTCGTCACCGGGCCCGCCGCGGCACGCCTCGTTCTCACTTCCCCAGGAGCAAAGCAGAGCATCGTTTGGCACCGCAGCCGGCGTCTGCGTCTGCGCATGGGCGCAAGACAGCGAGCCGCAAAGAAGGGCGAGGATTAGGGGCTTCAGACGCGTCAATGCCCAAACCGAGTAGGACGACCGGAGACCCCTATCCCGATGGCGGAGAACGGCGCCGAAGCCGTCCACTCGCCAAATGCACGATCCCGAACTTGGGCAGGTAGTCCTCAGCGGTGGGTCGATGGTGGTGGCGTGGGGCACGGTTCGGCGCCGATGGGCAACAGTCGGGCCGGACAAGATCAGTGCGCGAAGCGTGAGCGGAGGGCCTTCGCGTGCTGCCACGCAGCTTTGAGCGAAACGGACATCGCTAAGGCCCAGGTCGAGCCGTACTGAAGCTGATGGGCTTTCGCGGCAGCAGCAGCGGCAGCCATGATGCCGGCACGGTCGAAGGTGCCATCCGCCGTAACCAGAGAAGCGCGGCCGACACGGACGGCCATTTCGATGCGGGCGCGGGAGCCAAGGAAGCCGGGCGGGTTCGGCTGGCGGTCGTTGCGCATGTCGCGAAGGGCGGAGGACCAAGAGAGGGTGCGGCGAGCAGCCATAGCGACCTGATGCAACTTATTTCGTCTTAGATAACGATATTCGTTACATATGGCGCTGTCAAACGATTTTAGTTATGGTGAACCAAATGAAACATGGTGCCTACTCATGCTGACCGCCTCACAATGCCGGGCCGCTCGCGGATTGCTCGACTGGTCTCAGGCCGATCTGGCTCAAGCAGCCTCCGTCGGTCTCAGCACGGTCCGGAACTTCGAGACGGGCCGTTCAACGCCTATCGGAAACAACCTTGCCGCCATCGTGCGCGCCCTCGAAGCAGCAGGCGTGCATCTTGTGAGCGACGGTCAGGGCCTTGTCGGCGTGCAAATGCAAGAGAAGGGAACACTGGCCGCATGATGACGGATAGCCGGTGCAACACGTTTTACCGACACGCTCACGGCTTCACAGCGTGCCACGCAGATGCTACACAAAATCCAGTTGCAGTACCGCCAACGCATTGATTTACATCAAAGTTTTTTAGGCGGGTTCCCATCCTGCCGGGCCCACCATTTTTCGATGCATCATCGCCCGGTGCCGTCGGTGCGGGCGTCGCGTTCAGCCCGACCGACGGATCGAGCATCGTCCTGTTCGCGCGAAGATGTCAGGCGCCTT
The DNA here is from genome assembly GCF_038442325.1 of Methylorubrum subtropicum. NCBI lineage: Bacteria > Pseudomonadati > Pseudomonadota > Alphaproteobacteria > Hyphomicrobiales > Methylobacteriaceae > Methylorubrum > Methylorubrum subtropicum. Next base: position 24,966 of record NZ_JBBXMW010000035.1, read on the forward strand.
CGCTGATGGGGCTCGGCACGCCCATGAGGGCGGATTCGAGGGCTCGGACGAGCAGCGGCTGCCAGGAACTGGCCGTGGAGATGTAGTCGTGGAAGCCCAGCTTCAGGGCGTTCACCGCGCATTCCTCGTCGCCGACCGCCGTCAACATGATGAGCGGGCATGCGAAGCCCGCGTCGCGGCAGCGTCGGGCGATCGTGAACCCGCTGTCCCAGGGCAGGGACAGGTCCGTCACCAGCGCCGAGGGCTGGGGGCCCGTCAGGCGGGCCGCGAAGCCTTCGGCATTGCGGACGATGTCGAGGGCGACCTCGACGGCGATGCGCGTCGCCACCTCCGAGATGTGCGCGATCCAGACGGGATCGTCGTTCACGATAGTGATGGTCTGCGGCATCCCTGGAGCCTCGGCTCGAAAGGTGAGAACCGGCTTTGCTTTCTTGCGACGGACCGGTGCCCGCTTCGTCGGAACGCGCTCTAGGTTGTTGTGCCGCATCGGCTCTTTCCGAAAGCCGGTTCCCACCTTTCGGGCCGATGCTCTAGGTCGCGGACTCATAAAATCCGAAGCCAGATGCGGACGGCGGCGAGCTTGACGCTGGCAAGGAAGTTTTCCGGGTCCTTGTCGTATCGGGTCGCGACCGCACGG
>NZ_JBBXMW010000036.1:0-25017 GCF_038442325.1 Methylorubrum subtropicum
GAACCGGCTCGATCGCTGCCCACTCCGCGTCCGTCAGGTCAAACCGTGCCATTCACGATCCTCCATGGTTGGAGGACCAACAATCCCGGCGGGCAACCGTGCCAACCGTTATGAGTTCGCCGCCTAGCGCCTTCTGCCACCAAGCCGCGTAAATGTCGTCGGGGGTAAGAGCGATGCTCAGCCATAGCGGAAGTTCGCCGACCTGCGTGACGGTAAAGGTGCGGGTGCCCCCACCGGTCATTGCGGGTCCGGTGAACTGGCCTTGCCGGGTTTGCAGCATGCGCTGAAAGCTGTCCGTTGCCGACACACCCTGTCCGATTAGTTGTTCGTCATAAGGCTCGCGCATGACAATAGCGCCACTTGATCCGTACAGCGTTACCGTACCGGAGTGATCCGTCTCGATGGCCGCGAACAGCTGACGGAAGTATTCCAGGTAGATTGAACCCAGTACCACACCAGCAAAGGTGCCGTCCGGGTCGGATAGCCGCCGGCTAATGACCAGCACCCAGCGGCCCGTGATCCGCGACATCAGTGGTGGGCTGATATGGAGGTTGGAGTCCGTATGGGCGGAATGATACTGAAAATACTCCCGATCCGCGTAGCTCAGGGGCTCGGGCGTGAGCGTCTTCGAGCTGATGACGAGCTTGCCGGTACGGTCGAGTACGAGCGTATGGCCGAAGTTCTCCGCGTTTGCGGCCCGGTCGAACAGGATCAGGTTCCGCGTCTCCGGCTCGGCGTTTATCACGGCGGGCAGGCGCACGCCGTCGACGATGGCGCGTAGCGAGAGGTCGTACGTTGCGATGCTGCGGTTGATGTCGCGGCCGAGCACCTGCACCAGGCTACGGGCGGATGCAGTCGCCCGACGCTCAGCATCCTGACGCATGTCCCAGAGCATGAAACCTGAGACGATACAGAGGCCGACCACGCACAGGAGGTTGAGCACTGGCAGCGTCCACGCTGAGCGTGCCAAGCGAAGCGGACGCAAGATTATGCGCATCCTCGGATTTCCTCATGCCGTCGTCGTTTATAGCATATGCAACGCAAATTTGAGGCCGCTATTAAGAGCGTCAATTTGTAGGGCTTGGGGATCGATTTCGATATCTATGAATAACAACCCTGCCATGTTAGGCGATGCTGCATAGAGGATGCGCACTTCAAGGTTGCTGGAATATCCCGGGCGATTGACGTCGAGCCGAGATATCCGGCAGAAACAGGCCTCGATCAGCTGGCGAGCTTCTGCTCCTGTCGACGGCTCACCTCGAAGGCCTGAAGATCCAGCGCCAAGCCAATGACTTGGTCGGACTTGAGGCGTGAAGGCTGCAGCGCTCCACCAAATCCGTGTTGCAGATACACTTCCTGAACCTCAGGGGTGCGCATCGCTCCACCCATCGTCCAGTTCGGGAACAGCCGCCCGGGCACGTCGCGCACGTTGAGGATCGTTGCCGTCGAGTGCCGGGTGTCACGTGCGATACGATTGTACGTCTCCGTCACACGCGCCCGCTCGCCCTCCAAAATCTGGACGAACCATGTCTTGTCGAAAATTAGGAACCCAGTGATGCCGTCACGGCTGTTGTTGCGCTGAGATACTGACAGGATTTCACGCATGTTGGTGAGCATGGCACGGTCGCCGCCCGACACGGTGTTGCGGCTATAATAGACGAGCTGGTGGATCATCGACTCTGCGCCCTGGCTTCTACTGTGACGTAGGCGTGAAGCGTCGCTGATGACACTGCCCCACCAGACCGTCTCAATCCATGCACCACGGCCTGAAACTGGCTTCAAGGTGCTAACACTTCCTGAATCCATGTCTGGCGAGGCGTCGCAAGCCCGCGCCTGTGAGGATAAATCCTTAACGCTTTCTGACTTACCTACCTCCGCCAAAGGAGGCCATTGTGACCGTTGTGGATCTCGTCAGGCTCTTTGCCGAGCCACTCGGCACGGCTGTCGTGCTCACGGACACCGATTTGGAGCGGCCTGGGCCGACTATCTTGTACGCCAATCCTGCCTTCGAGCGCATGAGCGGCTACAGTGCCGAGGAGGTGTGTGGGAATTCGCCCCGGATGCTCCAGGGCCCCGCCACCAACCGGCAGCTGACCCGCCTCGTCGCCCGCAGACTACGGGCTGAGCGCCGCTTCCACGGGGTGCTGGAGAACTACCGCAAGTCGGGAGAGGGCTACCTATGCGAGGTCGATGTGCGACCGATCTTCGGGAGGGACGAGGAGCCGATCGGCTTCCTCGCCTTCGAGCGGGAGGTGGTGCGCCGGATAGGGCGACCTGGCCAAGGGGCAGGCGGGCGGTACCGGCCTATCGCGGTCGAGGGCTTCGAGACGGGAGCATTCTGCACGGCACCCACCCCGTTTTGCTGAGAGGCCAGCGCGGCCGCAGGCCTATCGATGCCTCTCAGGCTGCCTTTGGTGCTTCGATCGTTGCCGTGACGCACATTCCAGGGAATTGGACCTGCGGCAGCCCCCCCAGCGCCGGCTTGGCGAACAAATAGCCCTGGAACAGACGAATGCCGGCCGCGCGCAAAGCCATCAGTTCGGCATCCGTCTCGACACCTTCGGCCAGGATCGTGATACCGAGTTCCCGTGCGATGGTCGCAACACCGGCAACGATGACCTGACGGGCTGGTGAGTTCGCGATGCCGCGGATCAGCTCCATATCGAGCTTGATCAAGTCGGGCTGGAAGCTCGCCAGGAGATTGAGGCCAGCGTACCCGGCACCGAAGTCGTCCAGCGCCGTCAGGAAGCCTTGTTTGCGGTACTCGGTGATGATCCGTTGCACATGACCGACATCGAGCATGCGCTCGTTTTCGGTGAACTCAAACATCAGCTGCTGGTTGGCAAAGCCCACCCTGCGGGCAGCCTCCAAGGTTGCACGAATGCATGCTGCCGGCTCGTAGACAGCGTTGGGCATAAAATTGATCGAAAGCCGCGTATCCTCATCCGTAAAAAGGCTGCCGGCGAGCTCGATGGCGCGGACGCGGCAGGCCTGATCGAACTTGTAGCGGTTCGCCTCATCAACTTGATTCAGGATCCAGCCTGCGCCTTGACCCTCAAGGCCGCGTACGAGGGCCTCGTAGCCCCAAACCCTGTTTTCGCTGACATCCACGATCGGCTGGAAGGCCATCGTGAAGCTGAAAGGCAGCGGCTCAGCACTCCTGCAACCCTGACAGCCGACCTTACTCATCGTTGCAGCTCCTGCATGATGGATTCGGCTTACATGCCAAGGGTGAAATATATCCAAACGTCTGAGCCGCTTTCCAAAAACCCAGTGCCTTGCACCATAGGTTGAGCTAGCAGGCGTCTGCTATGGAGGCGTAGTACCCAGGAATGACCTGCGGTCACCGGTCGTTTCCGCAATCCTTAGATGGCCTCCAGGTAACCCGCCTCGAACCCGGACAGACGTTCGAGTTCGGCCCTGTTGAGAATGGTCAAGGTCCCGCCACTCAAATGGATCAGCCCGGTCCTGCGCATCTCCCGCAAAACCCGGCTGAGGTGCACGCTGTCCGTTCAGAAGCAAATGGGCGACCTGCGGGACGTCGCCCTGGCGAAGGATGTCGTGGCGCAGACCGACTGCCTTTTCCCGCGCCGATGCTTGAGACAGAAGCTTAATTTCTGCCGATAGCGGCCAGAGCTCAAAGACTGATTTGCCGACCCCGAGCATCTACTGCACCCTGACCTAGGAGCGTGTGAACTCTATATATTCCTAAACATAAGTTGAGCCTGCAATCTAGATGACCACGCCGTTTTGTACGCTACCGTACTGGAGCGGGGCGTGCGTTGTGGAAGTCACGCACGTGTGAATGCCGGGCTTAATCGTCAGCTTGACGGTTCGCTTTGCCGAGGTAGCGTCCGGCTTGGCCCCGGCGTTTACGCCAGGGAGCACCGACGGGGCGGGGACAAATGCCCCCAGTCATCCGCCTCGTCGGCCCAAGCGCACTGAGCTGTTTTGCTGGGCCAGTCGCGCTGCCTTCAACCGTTCGGTTCACTCCTCGACCGCCTGCCGCTCTGCTTTGAGCTCGGTCCACACGGTCGCCGCGTCCTGCTGACGCTGCGCTTCGTTGGCAGCGCGTGTCTCTGCCCAGTCAACAGCTACGCTATCTCGATTTCGCAAGGTCGCCCCCCTTCAGCTTTTCATGGAAGCTAGAGCGGCGCGCGCCAATGTCTCACGTGATCGCCTCGCAGCCACAAAACCCACAACCAAAACTGCTCAGCTGTTATGTGTAAAAAACGACCGTTTTCTAGCCACTTAGATGTGAGCAGAAATATCGTGAAGAAATCAAAATCGTAACCGGCGGCATCCGAAGAGCAGCTACCAGGGCACCATGATGGGCGGGTTCAAAATGCTAGGACCGGCATAGGAGCCCTATGTGAAGGCCCTGTAGCAGGGCTTTTCACATAAGGGTGGCTTACGGAACCGAATTCGGCCTGAGCCGGCATCCTGATCGTGCTGCTGATCAACGGTCCGGCCTCTCGGCAACCGCGAGCAAGCCGATGAACACTGTGAGCGTAGATGCCTCGAAACAGACCTCAGCCATTGATGTTTGGCAAAACGGTCCGTCCGAACGCCTCGATAAAGGCCTCCTGGCTCGCGCCGACCTGATGGACGATGATCTCGGCAACACCCAAAGCGGCGAGGTCGGCGAGCCACGCCGCGTGTCGGCCGAGATCGTGCGAGATACGCACGCAGGCGTGCATGTCCTCGGGGCGGACGAAGCGGGCGGCCGTCTCGAACTCCTCCGGGCGGCGCAGCTCCCAGTTCACGTCGCCCTCGATGGCGTTGCTCGCCCACTGGGCGTGGGCTTCCGCCAGCGCGCGGGCCGGGTCGGGGTCCCAGCACACCTTGGTCTGGAGGAAGATCGGCTTGCCCTCGCCACCGCCCTCGCAGAACGCCTCGATCACCGGGCGCAGCTTGTCCGGCTCGATCCCGACGGTGACGAGCCCGTCCGCCCAGGCAGCGACCGCGCGGGCGCTCGCCGCGGTGACGGCACCGCCCAGCAGGAGCGGTGCCCTGTCCGGGCGCGAGTAGAGGCGTGCATCGACGACGGTGACGCGGCCGCGATGCGTCACACTCTCGCCCTCGAACAGGGCGCGGATGATGGCCGCGCACTCGGCGAGCCGCGCGTTGCGCTCCGCCTTCTCCGGCCAGGGCAGGCCGGTAATGTCCTCGTTGAGCCGCTGCCCGCTGCCGAGTGCCAGCCACAGGCGCTCGGGGAACATCTCGGCGAGCGTCGCGGCCGATTGCGCGAGCACGGCCGGGTGATGCCGGTAGCCCGGCGCGGTGATGATGCCGAACGGCAGGCCGGTCGCGGCCATCGCGGCGCCGAGCCAGGACCAGGCATGGCCCGAATGCCCCTGCGCGCGGCTCCACGGCTTGAAGTGCTCGGAGGACATCGCGCAGGCAAAGCCCGCGGCTTCCGCCGCCCGCACGTGGCGCAGGAGGGCCGAGGGCGCGTGCTGCTCGTGCGAGGCGTGGTACCCGATGCGTGCCATGATCGTCTCCGGTCTCGTCAGGCGCCGCCCGCGATGCGGGGCGCGCGTCGGTCATCGGTCTCGCGCAGGGAGCGGTCGGCGTAGGTGCCCTGCACCGCCGCCCGGCCGCCGTGCTCGTACAGGTCGAGCATCAGCGCGCTGTGGATGAAGCCGAGATGGCTGAAGGCCTGGGGGAAGTTCCCGAGGAAGGACCCGTCCTCCGCCGCCTCCTCGGCGTAGAGGCCGACATCGTTGCGCAGCGCCCGCAGCGCCTCGAACCGGGTGCGGGCCTCCTCGTCGCGGCCGAGCCAGAGCAGGGCATCGACGAGCCAGAAGGCGCAGAGCAGGAAGGTGCCCTCGTGGCCCGGCAGGCCGTCGTCGTTCCGGTAGCGGTAGACGAGATGGCCGTGACCGAGCCGCTCGATCACGACATCGACGGTGCGGGCGAACACCGCCTCGTCCACGGGGAAGCCGACCATCGGCGCGATCAGCAGGGCGGCGTCGACCGCGTCCGTGCCGAGATATTGCGGATAGTAGCCGTCGCGGTGCACCGCCTCGCCGTTGACGAAGGCAACGATCCGCTCGCGCTCGCGGCACCAGTCCGGCCGCTCGCCGAACAGGCGGATCGCCCGGTCGAGGGCGACCCAGTTCATGATCGCGGCGTGCAGGTAGCGCTCTTCCGGTTTGCGCGGCTCCCACAGGCCGGCATCCGGCTCGTGCCAGTGGGCGGCGGAAATGTCGGCCAGCCGCGCGCCGTGCCGACGCATGTCGTCCGACAGCGTGCCGCCGAGGCGGTCGTAGAGGTAGAGCAGGTCGAGCACCTGCCCGTAGGCGTCGGCCTGATGCTGTTCGGCGGCCTCGTTGCCGTGCTGCACCGGCGCGCTGCCGCGCCAGCCCTCGAAATGCTCGATCTTGCGCTCGGAGAGATCGGCCTCGCCCGCGATGCTGTAGAGTGGCTTGAGCTGCCCCTCCTCGCGCTCGCACAGGGCCGAGACGAAGCCGAAGAAGGCCTCCGCCTCGCGCGACATACCGAACTTCTTCAGCACGTAGAACGACAAGCACGCGTCGCGAATCCAGCAGAAGCGGTAGTCCCAGTTGCGGATGCCGCCGATCTCCTCCGGCAGCGAGGTCGTGGCCGCAGCCACGATCGCCCCGGTCGGCTCGTAGGTCAGACCCTTGAGCACGAGGGCCGAGCGCATCAGTTCGCCCGCGAGCGGCCCGACATAGGCGGCGTCCCGCGTCCACAGCGCCCAGGCGCGGCGCGTCTCCTCCATCAGGGCGCGGGCGTCCGGCGGGGCGTCCGGCAGGCCGGCGGCGGTGTCGGCGAGGTAGAGGGCGAAGCTCTGCTCCTGCAGGGCCTCGACGCTGAAGCGAGCCACCGCGCGGTCGCCGTCCGGCGAAAGGTCCACGCTGGCGACGAGGCCGGGACAGTCCGGGGCGGTGACGCGCCCGCCCTCGATGCGGAGCTGCGCGAAGCTCTCGGCGAAGCCCGCGAGCGGGCGGTAGGTGGCGACCATCGCCACGCGGCCGGAGATGCCAGTGATGAGGCGCACGAGGCGCGGCCGATCCGCACCGCCCTCGGCGCCAACCATGAAGTCGTGCAGGGTGACGAAGCCGGTCTCGGTGGTGAAGGTGGTCTCCAGCACGTTGCTGCGGCTCAGGTATTGCCGCGCCGTCTCGAAGCGTCCCTCGGGCCGGATCGTGAAGTGGCCGCCGCGGGCGCGGTCGAGCAGGCGGGAGAAGGACGGGTCGGCGTCGAACCGCTCCAGGCAGGCCCAGTCGATCGCCCCGTCGCGGGCGACGAGGGCGCAACCCTCGCAATTGCTGAGGAGGGCGTAGGCCTCGATCGGCTGGTAGGGGCGGTCTTCCGCAGCAGACATGCAGGGTTCTCCGGCGGCACGCTCGGCCGCTCTTCTGAGTCGTCTCAGTCGGTGGGTTCGGGCGGTGGGGTCGGAACGGATCAGGCGTCGAGGCGGAAGGCCGGCTCCAGCAGGCCGCGGACACCGACATCGACGAGGAGGGTGCGGCCGTGCTCGGGGTCTGCCGCGCGCTCGGCCTCGTCCATGCCCTCGTAGCCGCTGGTGACCAGCAGCCGGTCGAGGGCGCGCCCGGCGAAAGTCGGGCAGGTCGGCTGGCGCACGGGGACCGGCACGGTGCGCACCCGCTCGCCCGCCGGGCTGTAGGCGTCGAGGCAGGCCGCGCCGAAGCGCGCGGTCCAGATCAGCCCGTCGGCATCCACGGCGGCGCCGTCGATTCCGCCCTCGCCGCTGCTGTGATCGTAGTGGGTCTCGGGCTCGCCCATGGGCAGGCCGGTGGCCGGATCGAGGGCGACGCGGCGCAGCACGCCCTCCTCGGTGTCGACGAAGTAGCCGGTCGCCCCGTCCGGCGAGAAGGCGATGCCGTTCGGGGTCGTGAGCCCGGTGTAGAGCCGCGTCACCCGTGGGCCGGCAACGTGGTAGATCGCGCCGCGCCCGGCCTCGGCCTCCCGGCTCATGGTGCCGATCCACAGGGCGCCGGAGGGATGGACGCGACCGTCGTTGGAGCGGTTGCCGGGGGTCTCCGCTTCGAGCGGGCACAGGCGGCTCAAAGTGCCGTCGGCGATCGTGCGGACGTAGAGCCCGTCCTCCGCCGAGAGCAGTTGCCGCCGCGCGTCGATGGCGGCGACGTCGCTCGCGAGGAAAGGCAGCGTATGGATCCGGGCCGGGCCGCCCTCGCTCAGCGGCAATTCGAACAGGCGCGCGTCGAGGATGTCGACCCACCACGCCGTGTCGGTCGCCGGATCGTAGCTGGGACCTTCGCCGAGATGGCAGCGGCTCGGGTCGAGAACCTGGATCGACGAAGCAGAGGCCAACGCGACAACCTTTTGCTGGATTTCGAGCGTTGACGCGCGCTTTCGATTTAGGTTCCGACGAAATCATTGTCGTTTCCGGCATGCGTTGCTGCCGAATTCTACGATCAGGTCTCGTATTTCATCCTGCCTGCGTCATTGGGACGTAGGTGGCCGTCGCGATACTGGCGGACTGCTCCGGTGGAGTGCTGAGCGAGGGAAGATAAACGGTCGAACGGGCCGCTTCATCCCGACACACCCGTGCCGTCGTGCGCATGGGCACGGTTGTGCCGCCCGGCCGCCGAAGAGACGCAACCTCCGGCACCTGGTGCTGTTGGCGACGCATCATCAACAGGAATGGACGCAGGACGCATGTCCGCATCGCGGCGCCGTGAGCAACGCCTTCTCGACACCAATGAAGCCGAACTGGTCGCCCGCTCGCATCGGCCGGACCTCTCGGCCGCCGACGATGCGCAGATTTCCGAGTTGATCCGGCTGCTACGCGAACGGCGCGACCGCGCCCGTGACGTCTCGCGCCGCCAACGCCGCGAGGTGCGGGGCAAGGCGGCTCCCTCGGGTACGCGCCCGGCCTCGGACAACAGCGGCACCCGCGAGAAGGCGGCGCTCCTGGCCGCGGCGGTGAAGCGCGTCAGCAAGGAGCGCGAGCGGCGGCGCAGCACGACCGCGTCCCACGCGCGTCGCGCCCTCGTGATGAAGCGGGCTGCGGGCGATCCCGCCGCGAACCGCCCGCCGTCTCGAACCTCGAACCACGGCATGCACCCGGTGTCCGACGACACGCGAGCACCGTCCGGGGCGCTCAATGAGGAAGGGCAGGAGATCGCAAGGCGCCGTGGCGGCGGCCCGCGATAGAGGCACGACGCGTCGGACAGTCCTGGTCGTGCGCGGTCGATCCTCGCCGTGATGAGACTACCGGCGGCCTATGCGCTTCCACACATCGGCCGCCCGGACAAACTATGACTTGGCTCGGGCGGCCATACGCTGCACCGTCTCGCCATCGCCGACAGTGCCGCCGCGGCAGATGGGGGCGTCGGGATCGACGACGAAGGCCACGACGAGGGACGCCACGGTGGCGTGGACCCTGACCTCCGCGCCGTCCGGGCAGAGACCACTCTCGGCCTCGCCGAACGTCTGCCGCTCGGCTTCGATGCCGCCGGAGAAGACGAAGAAGTAGGTGCGCCGGCCGGCCCGCGCCGGCAGAACCGTGGTGTCGCCCGGATCCATCCGGATGTCGTGGCAGTGGACGGCGTTGCGCACGGTAAACCGCGCCTCGCTCCCGCTCGGGCCGAAGACGGGCCGCCAGACGTTGAGGTCGGGCTCGGGCAGGCGTCCATACTGGACTTTCGGCTCGAGATCGGCGGCGTGAGGCCGCACGAAGATCTGGAGCATCCGCAGCGGCGGATCGTCGGCGCATGTGCGCTCTTCGTGCTGGAAGCCACGCCCGGCGTTCATGATCATCAGATGATCGGCATCGACAGTCAGGTGCTCGCCCTGCGGATCGTCGTGGCGCATGACACCGGCCGGAACCCAGGAGACGATCTCGTCCTGCACGTGCTCGTGGAGCTTGATATGCGTGCCGGGAGCCAGAAACGACTCCATGATCGTCGCCAGGGGCCCGAGGCCGTGGTCCGATCGGCCTCGTTTCAGGTGCCCTGGGAAGTAGGCCCGGGCCACGAACCCATCGCTGTCGATGGCGTCCTCGGTCGTCCGCTCGGCTTTTTCGATCATCGGAACTTGGGTCGCTCCCAGTGTGAGGCATCCCGCGTGAGGGCTGTGTTGACAACACTTACGACAGCGTCAGGTGCCAAAACCCAGGGAAATACCCAGCCCCACTTCTACGGCAGCTTTGACACGACCTCCTGCAGGGCAAGCTTTGCCATTTCGCGCGCAGCTGCTTCCACCTGAGCTTCTGAGTCTATGGCTGGAACCCGGACCAAGGCCGTGATTTCGACACTGCCTGCCACCTGTGAGGATGTACCAAACGGGATGCGCACGAGTACGGTTTGTAGCCCAGCTTCTGCGTTGTGTAGCTCATAGATAACTCTCATTCTGGGCTTCCTTATCAGCAGGCAAGATTGCAGTAGACTGTAGCTTAAGATTTTGCGTTAGTGTATTGATCGGTACGAGTTTTCTGCTGCCTGGGAGTGAATCAACGCTTCCAGAACTGTGATTTCTAATCCTAGTTTTAGAACGAGCTGGTTTAACAGGGGAAAATTTGAGTTTACTTCTATTTCTTCGTGAATTTGTAGTAGCAATAAATGGATTCTCACCCAATTGTCTCTACATACAAAATCCGTCAGCTGCCCAACTTCAGGGCGTTCGATTAGGCACATTGTCACAGTACGACCCAGATACTCAGCAAGACGACCTGCGTTCGCGTCATGACCGTGGCGGCTTTTGTAGTTCATGGGCAGTTATCGGACGTTGTGACTCTGGGTTATCAGCAAAAAAAATAACGAGGATCGAATGTATTTTATTCCACTCTGCGAGGTGCGCATTGTCACATCGTATTGTGGGGTTTTGAGCAATTATCTGTGCCGTGAATTATTTTTATCTCACAAGATTGTGATGGGGCATAAGCCCACCTTCTATGGTGGTTCCGCCGGAGTTGTGCCGGAGGACCTTTCCCCGATCTCCAACGGCACGACCGCGAGGCCGGGTGCTCTCTTGATGGAGCACCCGGCCCATTGGCTCCTCGATAAGGATCAACATGGTTGAGGAGCATTTATTGAATTTAGAGGGCTCGATCAGAGCAGAAATTATAAGTGCGGGCATGCTTCAGGAAGAGCTCGAAGCATTGCTCTGCGGGCGCCCGATCACGACTGTCTATGCCCAAAAACCCGCTGAACATCAAAACGAATATTTTAGCAGAGTCTGCTCGGAAATAATGGCTGATTATATTTACATAAAATCTCGGTAAAGTTTTCGATCAGCTCTACAATCGACGATGTCAGCGCAAATCTCTGTTGAATTTAGATCTCATTGGTCTACCCCCTGAAAAGTGGTCCTCCCTGTGCCTTGGACGGGGCGCGCCGCGGCTTTCGAGACTAATCCTGCGAATGGTGTGGCCTCGAACCGCTGCTTTTGACCCCGAGCGGTCATTCCACCTTTCGGCACCTGTGTGCGGAAAACGACCGTTTTCGAGCCACTTATATGCGTGCAGAAACCCTCTGAAGAAATCAAAACCGGACTCGTCATCAGCCGTTGAGCGGCTGTTGGAGTGCCATAATTGGCTGGCTGAAAATTCCGAGACCGGCATGGGGCATCGCCATAGGCCCTGTAGCACGGCCATTCGTATAAAGACGGCTCTTGGAACCTCCGACGCCTGCCGACGGTGATGCACCTCGTCGGGCTACCGCTCTGCCGAGACTTCCGACGATCTTACAGCCTTGCTGAACGCCTGAACGAGTGCACCCTCCAGCTTGCCCGTCATACCATGGAGGATGCGCATCGCCTCCTGCGAGGAGAACGACGCCTTGTACGAACGACGCTCGATCAGCGCCGCGTAGATGTCGCAGATCGTCAGCAACCGGATCGGGTCGGCGATCGCTTCGCCGCTCAGCCCATCCGGGTAGCCTGAGCCGTCGAGCAACTCGTGATGATGGCGCGTCATCGCCAAGACAACCGTATCGCGACATCCCGAAGCGTAGAGGATGCCGTGCCCAATCGCGGGATGGGTGCGCATCACCGCCATTTCATTGGCGTCGAGCACTCCTGGTTTGTGCAGGATTGCCAACGGGATCTGGGCCTTGCCGAGGTCGTGCATCAGCGCGCCGCGCGCCATGAGAAGCCGGTCGGCCTGCGAGAACCCCAGGCTTTGGGTGAACGCTGTCACGAGCCCTGCCACGAGCAGACTGTGTTGGAAGGTCGTGTCGTCGTGCTCCCATACAACGTCGAGCCAGCGTGTCAGACCTCCTTCCTCAATGGCACTGAGCACGGGATCGAGAGCGCCCTCGGCCGCAACCAGATCGACGGTGCCGACGACAGCGGTGCGGAACATTGCCTGGAGAAGCCGATCCGTGCGCTGGGCACCGCGCTGCACGACAAGATCGGCAATATGTACGTTTGGATCGATCAGGCGGATCAGGGCGGCGGCGATCGCCCTCGGTTCGGTATGACTCGAGAGGCAGGCAGTTGCGCCGTAGGCTTGGGCCTCACGCAGGGCCGCGCTCGACGTATCCAGTATCAGGAAGAGAAACGGAGGTGTTTGCGGACCGAGCCGCTGCACCAAGTGCTTGAGGTAGACCTGGGTTTGCGGACGGTCGAGCCTCGCATCGACGATGACACCGCTGACCGTTGTGATCTCACAGGATTGCGGAACGATAACGATCCGAGCATCGGCGACACGTTCGACCGCCTTGACCAGTTCCGCACTCCGATCCGGATGGTCGCTCACCACCAAAATGACGCCGAGTGACAGCATCGTCTCCTCGTCCGCGGCTTCCTGTGTCCCGCACAGGATTGCCATGAGAGCCTAACACCTTTGCGCCTGCGGCAGCGCTAGTCCTCATCGCCGCAGCTCGTGCTGACAACCGGATACTGCGCGGCTTAGCCTGTTGCGCCCCGGAACGATTACATCGGATACGATTGACACAGAGCTGTCAGTCGCTCGATCATACGCGTAAGCTCGGCGATATCGGCGCGGACGCGTTCCCATTCTGCAGCTCGGGCCTCTAAGCCCGGTGGAAGCGTAGCCGCTGCCTGCTGCAACAGCTGCGATGTATTCTCCAGGGAAACCCTGAGCGCCTTAATGTGATGCTCCCGCGTGCCCAGGTCGACGCCGCACTCGATCGCTCGAATCAAGGCGGTCACACTCGTTGCATCTCTGCCCGTCGCGAACGGCAGCGGAAAGACGTGGATCTCGGCCATCATCGCCTCACGCTGCCCGCACAGTGCTGAGGAAGCGGCTCACCTCGTCCGAGAGGTGCTCGGACTGGCGCGACAGCTCGGACGCCGCTCCCAGAACCTGGTTCGCCGCCGCGCCGGTCTCCTCCGCCGCGCACGCCACACCCGAGATATTGCTCGTCACCTCGCCGGTGCCCATCGCCGCCTGCGAGACGTTTCGCACGATCTCCTGGGTCGCCGCGCCCTGCTCCTCGACCGCTGCGGCGATGCTGGTGGCGACGCCGCTGATCTCCTGAATGCGTGCCGCGATCCCGCCGATCGCCGCGACCGCCTGTCCGGTCGAGCCCTGGATGCGCCCGATATGACCGCCGATCTCTTCGGTCGCCTTGGCCGTCTGGCTGGCGAGTTCCTTGACCTCGCTCGCCACCACCGCAAAGCCGCGGCCGGCCTCGCCGGCCCGCGCCGCCTCGATCGTTGCGTTCAGCGCCAGCAGGTTGGTCTGACTGGCGATGGTCGAGATCATCGTCACCACGTCACCGATCCGGGCGACGGCACCGCTCAACTCCTGCACCAAGGCAGCGGTCTGATCCGCCTCGGCCACTGCCTGCTGCGCAAGCTGTGCCGAGCCATCGACCTGCCGGCCGATCTCATGCACGGACGAGCTAAGTTCCTCCGCAGCGGCGGCGACCGTACTGACGTTGGACGCAGCCTCCTCGGCGGCAGCGGCGACGGTGGTGGATTGATTGGCCGTCTCTGTGGCGGTGCCGGCCATGCTCTGGGCGGTCGCCTGCAACTCGGTGGCGGCTGCGGTAACAGTGCCGATAATGCCACCGACCGCACGCTCGAAGCTGTCGGCCATCTGGCGCATGCCGGCCTTGCGCTGCTCCTCGGCAGCAAGACGCGCCTGAGCGGTCTCTTCTTCTAACGCTTTCATCCGGATCAGACCGTCCTTGAACACCTGTACGGCGTCGGCAATGGTGCCGATCTCAGTCTTGGCCCCCTGGTGCGGGATGCCGACCTTGAGATCGCCGGCAGCCAGAGCCTGCATCGGCTGCACTACTGACGCGATCCCGCGCGAGACGCCCTGGATGATCATCATCGCGAGACCGATCGAGAGCAGGATGCCAAAAACAATAGCGCTCAAAGAGAGGATACGCGTCGAGGAATAAGTCTCGATCGCGTGCGCTTGCGCGGCGGCAGCCCCCTTGTTGTTGAGAGTAATCAACTCTTCGACCGCGTTGAAAGCAGCTTTTTGATGAGGGGTTGCTCTAGTGTCGAGCTGATCACGCGCCCTATCGTTCTCGTTCCTCCGGGATAAATCGAGTATCGGATTGATTTCAGAAAGAAATAATTTCCATTCTCGCTGAAATGACTCAAATAACTTACGTTCTTCCGGTGAACTCACGAGGGTTCCATAGGTGTTGGCTGCCTCTTCGACCTTCTGAGCCCGTCTTTCACCCTCCGCTTCGATCTGCGCCATTGTGGCATCATCGGTATTGAGGACATGCCGAAAAACGTTGACCGTGTAGCGACTAGCCCAGCTGTTGATTTCGCCAGCTGCCTGGACGCTTGGCATCCAGTTGCTGTTGACCTCGACAAGTAGGCCATTGAGCGTGCTTGCGGCAGACAACCCGTACAAGCCGAGACCGACGACAATCACAGTCAGTGTTGCGAACGCACCAACGAGCTTGGCTCGAATCGAGAAGGGTTTGGCAAACATACCGGCTTCCTGACGAAAAAGTGTTTTACGCAGGGATTAAAAATCGCTGGGATTTGTTAATGAGATATTAAGACGATAAAATTTTTAAAACGATCATTTCATAGTCAGCGGTCTGAATTCTGTCTTCATCGGCACAGCTCTGCATCTCGCATTCGCACCTCATTTCAAAGTAAATTTAAAGCAAAGCGTACGAATAAGCTGCTGCTATTCTCTGACTACCGACCATTATTCGAAAGTTAAAGCCAAATAATCCCCTCAATCTAATCAATATATTTTCTAGGTGCGACAACTTTATACGCGTAGACGGTCGAAGTCGATCGAAAGCTGACCTAGGTAGATTTCACGCCAGAAGCGGTAGACATTATGTGCAGAAAACGACCGTTTTTCACTCATTTAGATACGTGAAGAAACCGTGTGAGGATATCAAAAGCTGGAAGGGCGGCGCCGTCAGGAATTCAGGGTAGAGCCGTGGCGCCCAGATCCCACCGCAAGAGTTTTATGACATCAGTGGTTACCTCCCTCCGGCTCCTTGCTGCGGCGGCAACGACGGGATGAGCCACTTGCGTATGAAACTCGACGGTTGCCGATTTGATTGTGCGCAAAGAGGGTTAGAGTTAGAAGCCTGGCACAAGGAAAGAACATCGTGTGTCCGGGCTCGTGCTGAATTCCCTATCCCGCGAGGAGCTTGAGGCGGAAAACGCACGCCTGCGGGCGGCGCTGCAGGCGGCCGGCGTCGATGCGGAACGCATCACTCTCCAGCAGGCTGATCGTGATGCCCGGCATCGCGTCGAACTCGCGAAGAGCCGGGCGGAAACCGTCGCGGCCCACCGGCAGACCGATGTCGCACACGCGAGCGCGGCGCAGGCTGCACGCGATCACACGCGCCAGCTTGGTGACGCAGCGGTCGAACTGGCAAGCTCGCAGGACTTGATCGCTGCGCTGGAGGCCAGCCGGGCCGCCCTGGCCCTAAGCGAGGCGCGCCAGCGGGCGGTGTTCGAGAGTTCGGTCGACTTCGCGATGATCGTGACCGATCCGGCCGGCATCATCACCGACTGGAACCCCGGCGCCGAGCACGTGATGGGCTGGACCGCCGAGGAAATGCGCGGCCAGGACGCTTCACACTTCTTCACCCCGGAAGATCGGGCCCATGGTCGTGTCGAACACGAGATGGGGCAGTCCCGGCAGCATGGGCGCGCCTCGGACGAGCGCTGGCACCTACGCAAGGACGGACAGCGGTTCTGGGCTTCCGGCGAGATGATGCTCCTACGCGACGGCACCGGCGCGCATCTCGGCTACGTGAAAATTCTCCGCGACCGCACTGCCGAGCACTTGGCCGGGGTCGCCTTGCGGGAAACCCAGGAGCGTTATCGCCTGGTCAGCCAGGCCACCAATGACGCGGTCCGGGATTGGGATCTCACGACCAGCACCGTGCTCTGGAATGCGGCACTGACCGAGGTTTACGGTTACGCGCCCGAGAGTGTGGAGCCGACCGGCGGCTGGTGGATCGGTCACATTCACCCCGAGGATCAGGCCCGCATCCACGCCTCGATCCATGCCGTGATCGACGGCAGCGGCACGGCCTGGACTGACGAGTACCGTTTCCGCCGCGCGGACGGCTCCTATGCCGACGTGCTCGACCGGGGGTATGTCCTCCGCGACGACGAGGGGCGCGCCTGCCGGATGATCGGCGCCCTACTCGACCTGACCCGCATGCGCAGCGCCGAAAGCGCCCTGCGCGCCAGCGAGGAGCGGTTCAGGACGATCCTGGAAACGGTCGAGGCGGCGTTCGCCATCGTCGAGGTGAAGTTCGACTCCGACGACCAGCCGGTGAACTACCGCTTTGTCGAGGCCAACCCGGCGTTCGAGCGGGAGGCCGGGGTCAACCTGCGCGGCAAGTGGGTGACGGAGTTCGCGCCGGACCTGGAGCGGTTCTGGTTCGAGACCTACGGACGCGTCGCCAAGTTCAGGGAGCCGACGAGCTTCGAGAACTATGCCGAGGCCTTCAAACGTTGGTTCGACGTGCGGGCGGTGCCGGTTGGCGATCCCGCTGACCGGCAGATCGCGATCATCTTCAACGATGTGACCGCGCGGCGGGATGCGGAGGAGCGCCTGCGCGCCAGCGAGGCGCTGGCCCGCGAAAACGTCGAGCGCGTGCAGCTGGCCCTGGCCGCCGGCGCGATCATCGGCACCTGGCACTGGGACATTCCCGGCGACCGGTTCACGGTCGATGAGGCGTTTGCCGCTGCCTTCGGTCTCGACCCCACGCTCGGCCGCAACGGCATTCCGCTGGCCCAGATCGTCGAGACCGTCCACCCGGACGACCAGGCGGGGTTGGCCGCGGCGATCAGCGCGGCCGTGGTGCGCGGCGGAGCCTACGCGCATCAATACCGGACCCGCCGCGCCGATGGCCGCTACTACTGGCTCGAAGCCAACGGCCGGGTCGATCACGGCCCGGACGGCACCGCCGTGTCGTTCCCCGGCGTGCTGATCGACGTGGAGGAGCGGCGCGCCGTCGAGGCGGAGCGGGACCGTGCGACCGCCGCTCTGCGCGCCCTCAACGACACGCTGGAACAGCGCGTGCGGGAGCGGACCGACGAGCTGATGCGCGCCGAGGAGCTGCTGCGCCAGTCACAGAAAATGGAGGCGGTCGGCCAACTTACGGGCGGCCTCGCGCACGACTTCAACAACCTCCTGGCCGGGATCTCGGGCAGCATCGAGCTGATGAACACCCGGATCGGCCAGGGCCGGTTCAAGGACGTCGAAAAGTATGTGACCGCCGCCCAGGGGGCGACCAAGCGCGCCGCCGCGCTGACCCATCGCCTGCTCGCGTTCTCGCGCCAGCAGACGCTCGACCCAAAGGCCACCAACGTCAACAACCTGATCGCCGGCATGCTCGACCTGATCCAGCGCACGGTCGGGCCGAGCGTCGCGGTGGAGCATGTCGGTGCGGTCGGCCTCTGGCCCGCGCTGGTCGATCCCTCCCAGCTCGAAAACGCGCTTCTGAACCTGTGCATCAATGCGCGCGACGCGATGCCGGCGGGCGGGCGGATCACCATCGAGACCGGCAACCGCTGGATCGACCGGGAGGCCGGTCAGCGGCAGGACATGCCGGAAGGCGAATACCTCGCGCTCTCCGTCTCCGACACCGGCACCGGCATGCCGCCGGAAGTAATCGCCCGCGTGTTCGAGCCGTTCTTCACCACCAAGCCGCTCGGCCAGGGCACCGGCCTCGGCCTGTCGATGATCTACGGGTTCGCCAAGCAGTCCGGCGGACAGGTGCGCATCCACTCCAAGGAGGGAGAAGGTACGACCGTCAGCATCTTCCTGCCCCGCCACCGGGGCGAGGCGGAGCAGGACGAGGCTCTACCGGATGCGGCTGTAACGCCCATTGCTGAGGCCGGCGAAACCGTCCTGATCGTGGACGACGAGCCGACCGTGCGCATGCTGGTCACCGACGTGCTCGGGGATCTCGGCTACACCGCGATCGAGGCCGCCGACGGGGCCGGAGGCCTGCGGGTGCTGCAGTCGGATGCGCGGATCGACCTCCTGGTTACGGATGTCGGGCTGCCCGGTGGCATGAACGGACGGCAGATGGCCGATGTGGCGCGGGTGAGCCGCCCGGATCTCAAAGTGCTGTTCATCACCGGGTTCGCCGAGAACGCCCTGCTTAGCAACGGCCAGCTGGTGCCGGGCATGGCGGTGCTGACCAAGCCGTTCGCCGTGGACGCCCTGGCCGCCCGCATCCGCGAGCTGATTACCGCATAAGGCTGGCCAGCGCGGTTCGGCGCTGAGTGGCGGTTTGGCCCGGCCGGGAAGCGAGAGCGGCACGGGGTGATGTCCCACGCGGGCGCCTCAGCGGCACACCGTCGTTTGAAACTTTTCCGGCCATGCAGCCGTAGCAGCCGTCATCGGATCGAGCGCGGCGCCGGAGTTCCGCTTTTGCGCGCTCTTCGGCATGTCTAAACAATGCATCAGAAAAGATTATCATTCAAAAGCAGGAACTTGCGCAGAGTAACATGCCTTCTATAGATGTAGAGCCAGCAATGCTGGTCTCCGCAGGAGAAAGCCCATGAACAAGCGCACTCTCGGCCTCGCCGCCGCCGCCATGCTCGGTGGCCTCGGTCTTGGGGCCGGAACCTCGTCCGCTGCTCCCCTCGCCGTTCCCGACGTCCAGACCGAGCACGCCTTGGCAACCCCCGTGCAGATGACCCGCTCCGAGCGGATGATGATGCGGGACCGCATGATGCAGCGGCGGATGATGGAGCGGCGCATGATGCGCCGGCAGATGATGAAGCGGCGGATGATGAACCGCATGTAAAACATCGATACGGGAAGGGTTCTGGCCGGAGCCCTTCCCGGAACGATCGGCTTCACCCTCCATTGTTTTGCAATGGCCGCACGAACCAAAGCAGCGTCATGGACGATGAAGCCGCATTTTCTGCTGATACGAAGTCGTTCCGGACGCTTCAATTTTACATTGATTGCCGACTGCGGTCGGCTACAGGGCGTCGTGCAGGTTGATATTGAGCTGCATCAGTCGCAGGACGAAATCAGGAAAATGGCTATGGAAAAAGTTAAATCGCTGGCTGAAGTTTTTGTAGTGAATCCGGTTTGGAATTTGAGGCGATGTAGCGGATGGCGACATCGTCACCAAGCTGGTACATCGATTTTACTGCGGATGAATAGTGATCGTAGACCGCTCGGTCACCGCGTCCCGGAGGTCTTGTTCATGAGTTCTGCACCGTCGCCCGGCGGGTGCCATTTCCGTCTCCTGCCCATTCCGGAAATCCGGTGCGAAACCGTTCTCTGTCCGGCCGCGGTCCAGGGTTGGGTGCGCTCGCCGAAAACAAGAGAGGCGCCCGTAGGCGCCTCTCCAACCGTTTATCAGTAGCCACCCCTGAAGCCACCACCATATCCATAACCGCCACGGTCGTAGCCGTAGCCGCCCCGGCGGCCATAGCCGTCATCGTAGCCAACCGGGCGATCGTAGCGGTCGCCGTAACCGTATTGGTTTCCGTAGGCTCCGGCAGCGAGACCGCCAGCGGCAAGGCCAGCGATGCCAAGTCCTATGGCAGCGCCACGACTGATGCCGCCACGTCGAGCAACGTATCCACCGGTGGCGGGACCGCCCCGCACGCCTGGCCGCGCATCAGCAGCCGGAGCTGCAAGGGTAGCAATTCCGAGAGCAGCGATCGTTGCGAATGCGATCTTCCGCATATAAAATCTCCATTCGAAGTCGGTATGTAGAGGCAACAGGCTACGAACAAGCGGGTTCCAAAATTATTATGTGGCAAAGTCACAGCAGTTACTGCTGCGATACCTGTTCGCACGATGCCGTCCGCCAATAGCCGTATGCAGGAAACGACCATTTTCTAGGCACTTAGATGTGCGTGGATACCGTGTGAAAAAATCAAATTCCAAGGGTGGATGGGTTGCCGCTTCGAGGAACCGTAGTGCCCCGGTCGAAGCTCAAAAATTCCGCACGTGCCAAGCGGTAACAGTCTAGGTGCGGTCCGCCGGGTGAGGCCTCTGACGATCCTAGCTATCTGTCTCCCAGCGCGCTGTAATTTTTCACAAAAGTTCACAATCAAACAGACGGCTGCGCTGAACTCGGCTCAGCCGGGTCATGGTTCAACCAGTGAACGTTCGCACCCTGCCACCCCGCCCCGATGCGTTCGACCGCAACCTGCTGCTGCGTGCCTTGGCTCCGGCCGACCGGCAGCTGCTGGCGCCGCTGGTCGAGGACGTCACCCTGACCACGGGGCAGGTCCTGTTCGACCCCGGTCAGGACGTGACCCACGTCACCTTTCCCCTCGACGGGACGGTCACCACCCTGCTGGTGCCGCTGCTCGACGGACGCACCATCGAAACCGCCACGGTCGGCCGGGAGGGTGCCTTGGGGGGCGTCGTCAGCCAAGGTTACTTGCCGGCCTTCAACCGCGCGGTGGTTCAGCTCGGCGGGCCGGCACTGCGGATGAGCGCCAAGCAGCTGCAGGAGGTCAAACAGACCTCTCCGGCGATCCGTAACGTCATCACCCGCTACGCCGATTGCCTGCTCGCTCAGGTGCTGCAGTCGGTCGCCTGCAACGCCGCGCATCCGATCGACCAGCGCAGCGCACGCTGGCTGCTGACCCTGCAGGATCGCCTCGGGGACGATACCCTGCCGGTCACCCAGGAGATGCTGGCCGACATGCTTGGCGTGCGCCGGACCTACCTCTGCGGCGTGCTGCGTGGCCTGCAGGCCAAGGGGCTGATCCAAATCAAGCGCCGGCAGGTCACGATCACCGACCGCGCCGCGCTCGAAGATGCGGCCTGCGAGTGCCATGCCCGTGTGCGCGAGCATTTCACCGAGGTGCTCGGCGCGATCTACCGCGACGACGGCAAGCTCGTCGCCGTCAAACCCGACGCCGCCCCGGCGCCGTCCTCAGCTCTGGCGGTCAAGGCGCTATGATCGAGTCGCCGCTCTCCCTCGACCCGGAGCAGGTCGCCGAACGCGTCGCCGCGCTGCACGGCTACGCCATTCTCGACACCCCGGCCGAGCAGGGGTTCGATGACATCGTGCAACTGGCTACGCTGCTGTGCCAGACCCCGGTGGCGCTGGTCAGCCTGGTCGATGAGGATCGCCAGTGGTTCAAGGCGCGGGTCAACTTTCCGGCGTGCCAGACCGATCTCGACAGCTCGGTCTGTGTGCATGCCCTGGCCGGTCAGGACGTGCTGGTGATCCCGGACCTCACCCGTGATCCGCGTACTGCCGCCAACCCGCTGGTAACCAGCGAACCGTTCATCCGGTTCTATGCCGGGGCGCCTCTGCGCACCGCGAGCGGTCTGGCGCTTGGCAGCCTGTGCGTCATCGACAAGGAGCCGCGCCCGGCAGGGCTGACCCCGGACCAGTCCAGCGGCCTGCAGGCGCTGGCCCGGCAGGTCATCAGCCAGCTGGAGCTGCGTCGCGCTGTTGGCCGACGCGATGCGCTG
This sequence comes from Methylorubrum subtropicum, assembly GCF_038442325.1. NCBI lineage: Bacteria > Pseudomonadati > Pseudomonadota > Alphaproteobacteria > Hyphomicrobiales > Methylobacteriaceae > Methylorubrum > Methylorubrum subtropicum. The sequence goes on from NZ_JBBXMW010000036.1 coordinate 21,857, forward strand.
CTCACCGAACAGCGCGCCGACATCGATGCCCGCGACGTGCTACGGCAGACCCAGGCTGCGGTTGCCGTGGCCGGCAATACCTTCGACGTGATGCTAGAAGCGGTCGTTGCTGGTGCCATGCGCGCGGTGCCGGCGGCCGAGGCCGGTGTGGCCGAGCTGATCGACGGGGACGCCCTCGAATACCGCGCGGTGCAGGGGACCCTCAAACCTCATCGCGGTCTGCGGGTGCCGCTCAACGGCAGCATGGCCGGACGGTGTGCTCGCACCGGCCAACCTTTGCTGTTCACCGACATGGTGACCGAACCGGGGGTCGATCAAGCGCTGGTAGCCCGTCTGGCCGTGCGCTCGGCGATGTTCGCGCCGATCGTTCGCGGAGGGACGGTCATCGGCGTACTCAAGCTGCAGGCGAGCAAGCTGGCGGCGTTCGACGACCGTGACCTGCAGCAGCTGATGCTGTTTGCCAACGTCGCGACCGCGGCGCTGGCCGAAGCCAGCGAGGCCGCGGCCCGTGAGGCGGCGCGGCTCGCCGACGAGCGCCTGCAGATGGCGCTGACCGCCTCCGGCATGGTCGGCCTCTGGGACTGGATGATCGATACCGACCTCCTGCACGGGGATGCCAGCTTCGCCCGGATGTACGGCCTCGATATCGAGAGGACCGCCGCCGGCATCACGATGGAGCAGTACCAGGAGTTCGTGGTGCCGGACGACTTGGCGCCCCTGCGTGCCAGCATCGCCGCCACCTTCGACCACGGGGCACCGTTCCAAGTCGAGTACCGCCTGGCGCTGTCGGGCGAACCCCTGCGCTGGGTCGAGTGCAAGGGGCGGCTGATCTATGACGACCGGGGCCAGGCAGTACGGTTCTCCGGCACCGCCGTCGACATCACCGAGCAGCACGCGATGCGCGCGGCGCTGGTGGATAGCGACGAGCGCCTGAACCTAGCGTTTTCTGCCTCGCATGCCGTCGGCTGGTACGACTGGCAGGTGCCGATCGATCGGATGTTCGGCAGCGCCAACTTTGCCCGCATGTTCAGCGTGGACCCTGCAGTGGCCGCCGCCGGGGCACCGCTGATGGCGTACTTCGAGGGGATCCACCCGGACGACCGCGAGCGGGTCGGCGTGCTGGTCCAGGGCGCGATGGATGGCGGCACCACCTTCGACGCCGATTATCGCCTGCGCGATGCCGGCGGCACGGTCACCTGGGTCCACTCGCTCGGCCGGATCAGCTACGACACCGGCGGCCAGCCGGTGCGGTTCTCCGGGATCATCACCGACATCACCGAACGCTTAGAAACGGCTCAGCGACGCGAGGCGTTGCTGCGGTTGGGCGATCAGCTGCGCGACCTCGACACCAAGGATGCGATCGCGGCGGCGGCGGCTGAGGTGGTCGGCACGACGCTCGGCCTGACCCGCGCCGGTTACGGCAGCGTCGAAGCCGCGCGCGAGACCATCCAGATCGAGCAGGACTGGGCCCTGCCCGAGCTTGCCAGCATCGCCGGCCGGCACACCTTCCGCAGCTACGGCAGCTACGTCGAGCAGCTGAAAGCGGGAGAGGCCGTGGTCATCGCCGATACGGCCGGCGACCCACGCACGAGGGCCACGGCGGAAGCCCTGCAAGCCGTGCAGGCTCGCGCCTTGGTCAACCTGCCGATCATGGAGCGCGGGCGCTTCGTTGGCCTGTTCTTCATGCTGATGGACCAGCCGCGGGTGTGGACCGAAGCCGAGCTGGCGTTCCTGCGCACGGTGGCCGACCGCACCCGCGCGGCGATCGCCCGCATCGAGGCCGAGGACCGGCAAAGCCTGCTCAACCGCGAGCTGTCGCACCGGATGAAGAATATCCTGGCGATGGTTCAGGCGATCGCCACCCAGACCCTGCGCAACACCGCCGATCCGACCGCCGCCCGCGAGGCGTTGGCGGCGCGGTTGATCGCGCTCGGCAAGGCGCACGACATCCTGATGAGTGGCGAGGGGCAGAGTGCCCTGATGGACGCCGTGATCCGCGACGCGCTCAAGATCCACGACGACAGCCAGAGCGGCCGGTTCCGTCTCGACGGCCCACGGGTGGCCTGCAGCGACAAGTCCGGGTTGTCGATGGCGCTGATGGTCCACGAGTTGGCGACCAACGCTGCCAAATACGGGGCATTGAGCACATCCAGCGGCTATGTCGCCATCACCTGGAAACTGGATGGACCGGCTGACGCGGAAACCCTGACGCTCATTTGGCAGGAGCACGGTGGACCAACGGTCACGCCGCCCGTGCGCGTGGGGTTCGGCTCGAAACTGATCCAGCGCGGACTGGCCGGCGCCGTGGGTGGGACCGTCGCATTGACTTATCCGCCGGAGGGCGTCGTCTGCACCCTGGTCGCGCCTCTGAGCGGGTTCAGCGACGACGCGGTGCCGGTGTGACCCTTTTACTGGGCCGGGGATTATTCCGCGATGCAGCGGACCCTTTCCCGGTTTGAGAGCTTTGGTCCTGATGGACCAAGTTTCTGTCGCCCCCGGCCCAATCGCGCTTGTTGTAGAAGATGAACCCCTGATCATGATGGAAACCAGCGATCTGTTGGCCGACCGGGGGTTTGTACCGATCGAAGCCAACAATGCCGCCGATGCGCTACGCCAGCTGGCGGCGCACCCCAACGTGGTACTGATGGTGACCGACGTGCAGATGCCGGGGCGGATGCAGGGGTTCGAGCTGGCCCATGAAGCACACCGCCTCTATCCGTCGCTCGCAATAATCGTTTGCTCAGGTCAAAGGACGCCCGCTGCGGGCGATATTCCAAAGATCGCTCATTTTATCGACAAGCCACTGAGCGCTGCTGTGCTGGCGAAAAGCCTGAGCGGGTTCAAGTTGGTGGCTTGAGCGCTATTCATAATTCAACATTTTCGCACCGGCTCACCCCCGGTTCTGTTTCAGGAGCTTGTTGAGTCCATAACTCAGGATCGAAACAGGTTCGCTTAGGGTGTGGAGAGGAGAACCGGCGTTATCAGTCCGATATGGGTCACCTTTTTCGAACCGTCCCTGACAGCCGCTTTCGACCGAGGCCGTGTGAGAACGCCGATCCGTCAGGCTTGGGTCGTTTGCGTGGAGCAGCGTGGCAGATCGAACTGGCGAGCCTCAGGCCCGGATGGCCGCCAGCAGCGGACCGACCCCGAAGATCTGGATC
>NZ_JBBXMW010000037.1:0-22387 GCF_038442325.1 Methylorubrum subtropicum
GCGGGCCTCGCGGCCGAGGCCGCGACGCTGCTGGCGAGCGTCGGCGAGGAGGAGGGCGGATCGTTCCTCTCGACACTGTCGCGCCAGCTCAAATGGCTCGCCGATCCGCGGGTGCAGCGGCACCTAAGCGGCAGCCGGTTTAGCTTGGTCAAGGCAATGCGCGAGGGCGCAAGCGTCTACGTCTGCGTGCCGCCGTCGAAGATCCCCGCGATGAAGCGGTGGCTGCGGGCGATCGTCCGCGTCGCGCTCGACGCCAAGATGGGGACGGCGTTCGAGCACAGTGGCCCCCAGACGCTCTTCCTACTCGATGAATTCTATGCGCTCGGGCACATGCAACTGATCGAGGATGCCGCCGCCTATATGGCCGGCTACGGCATCAAGCTCCTGCCCGTCATCCAGAACATCGGGCAGATCAAAAAACTCTACGAGAAAAACTGGGAGACGTTCCTCGGCAATGCCGGCGCGATCATCGCCTGGGGCCTGAACGACCTCGAAACCGAAAAGTACCTGAGCGACCGCATGGGGCCGATCCTCGATTGGGAACGCACCTACAGCGACAGCCGCTCGCGCCAGCCCGGCGGCCTTGAGACAACGAGCATCAGCCACAGCGCGAACCTGGCGACGCGCGAGCGGGCGATCCGGTGGGCGAGTGACATCCACGCCGAAGGCGCGCGGGGCACCATGCGGGCCTTCGTCATTTCGGCAGACGGGGCACCCTTCACGGTGCAGCGTGTGCCCTACACGGACTGGCAGAAACAGGGCGTTTTCGATGGTCCCGAAACCATTCGGGCTTGGGAAGCAAGATTGACGGTAGCACAAAGAGAAGAGCTAAGCCGGATGTAGCCAGATATTGTATTTTAACAAAAAGCGGCATCCCCACTTGCATGTTTCGCGCAGCTATCGATAATCCCATCTGAAAGCTCGTATCCTCATTTTTAGCCTACAGAAAACGGAGCCGGTGATGCGTATAAATCGGCGCAATTTGATTATAGGAAGCATTGCCAGCACAGCAATCGGTAGTAGTTTTCAAGCAAGTGCTTTAGAAGAATGTCCAGCGGCAGGATTACCTGCCGGCTTATGCTCCGCATTAATTGATCCAAGCAGGTTTGAGAGCCAGCAAGTAGCAGACACTCAAAAACGATCGCAGTGGTGCTGGGCCGCATGCATTTCAATGATATGCAAATTCCACGGATACGGCCTACCTCAAGAATCTATTGTTACGCAGATGTATGGCAGCATAGTTGACATGCCGGCAGATGATAGATTGTTGACTTCCGCAGTAAATAGAGAATGGTCAGTCGAGGGAGGAAAAAGAATTCGTATTTCCGCTAGAACATTTAGCCCAGCGCTTGGCACAGCCGATGTCCTCAACGCGACTGTCGTTGACGACTTAAAAAATGACAGACCAATGATAAACGGCTCAGGCACACATGCTACAGTGACAGCCAGGGTTGATTACCGCCCTAATTCTAATGGTCAGCCTCAAGTTTTTCGTGTTCATGTTATCGATCCATGGCCAAGCGCAACAAATAACTCCCAAAGAGCGCGGTTTTTAGATGCAAACGAAATGAAGCCGCTACAACTAGGTGGATCACTAAGATATCTTGCTAGCGTCAAGATCGAAGAGATTTAATTTTATGATGTAAATTTAATAAATATTGCTTGGCTTAAACATCGCAAGTTTCAGCGATGTTTAAGCCAAGCACGAAATCGCGGATCGCCGAAGGACACGCTGAACAGCAGCCAGCCGAGTGCCAGCACGGCGGCAGCACCAAGCCACAGGTCCGGAGGCGGCACGCTCCCCTCCCCGGCCACGGCGAAAGCCGATCGGACGACAAACAGGGCGGCGACCGCGCTCGCGAGCCCGCGTGCGAGCCTGAGCCAACCCGACAGCAGCAGCAGGACGAACGCCGCGCCGACGACGAGCACAATCGGGTGGTTCCAGTCCGGCAGCCGGTCCCAGACAAGGTGCCCGAGCTTGATGTAGGGGCCAAACCAGTCCTCGAAGGCGCGCGCGCCCATCGCGGCGCGGATACCGTAGAAGAGCGCGATCGGAACGGCCCATTCGCCGATGCCCCGGACCGTGTTCATGGGCGCGCCTTCCACGCCGATCGACGCTTGGAGCGTGCCTTTTTCAGCTTCGCCTCTGCGGCCTGCCGCTCCGGCTCAGGCGTGGCCGGGTGATCCCGCAAATCCTGCAATCGCCGGATCGTCCCCTCCTCCCTCGCCTGCTGCCGCTCGGCTGCGCTGTCACGGCCGGGCTTCGCCTCGATCCGCCGCGGTAGGGTGTGGTCCTGCTGACGCCTCGCCGCATCGATGAAGTCGGCCGGATCGAAGGTCACGCGCGGCGGCGGGTCCTGGGGTGCAGAGACCGGCGTGGCGGCTTTCCGTCCAAAGGATAGCGCTGGCCATTTCAGGCGGCGGACCAGAAGCGCTATGCCGATCAGGGCGAATAGGATGAGCCCGCCGAGGATCGCTTGGCGCCAGTCGGCCCATGTCGCGCTGAGGAAGAGCAGCGTGACCGCGCCCGCGAACATCAAAAAGAGGCCGATCGCGGCGCCGGGTGGAAAGCGGCCGTAGGGGTCTTCGGGGCGGTTCGGCATCGTTCACACGGGAAGACTGTGCGCCACGTACGACGATACCTGTAAGTTCAATAAAGCCAATATGGGTTTTCAGCCTTGAAAGTCACCGCGGCCGGCCCTCGAACCGGTGGCGGGCACGGCCGATCTTCCTGGCCGTCGATCTATCAAGGCGTGGTTGGGCTCTTGTCCTGGTGCCGGCGAGCGTAGCGCCATGCTCGGGCCGTCAACGGCTTCGCCGTCCTCCGCGTTGCTTCGGCCCCGACGGGTGACTGGCCGCTCCGCGTGGCGCTGCGGGCGCCCTATCGGGACAAGGAACGGGGGGTCCGCCTGTCGGCGGTTCGATCTCCCTGCCGGGAGCATCGAACAAGGAACCTGGGATGCGGGCTGCGCCGCTCAGTTTCACGCGCAAGTGCGATCACAGCTCCGGTTCGAGGGAGAGGCCAAAAATCGGCGCAAGCCCCTCCTCGCCCATCCTGGGCCAAGCAGAGGCATGCCGCCTCAAATCAGCGTTGGCTGGTCGGCCGGCGGCGGTCCCATATAGCGTTTGACCTGAACGGTATCGGCGCGAGCCCGCGCCTTCGCGATGTCGAAGGCCAGTTGCATCTCCATCAGCGTGTCCATGGACACGCCGAACGCCTTCTCGATCCGGAGCGCCATTTCCGCCGACAGGTCCGCGCTCTCGTTGAGGAAGGTCGAGAGAGCCTGCCGCGTCACGCCCAGGGCCTCGGCGGCGGCTGTCACGGACAGGCCGTGCGGGGCCAGCACTTCGCGGCGGACAAATCCGCCCGGATGGGCTAGATGATCGGTCGTCGTTGCGTCTTGGCTCATGGCAATATCAATCTAAGCGCTCACAATTTGAAATCTATGCTGATAATAGCATCGAAAAGGCTTAGTGAGGGGTTTGTCGCCCGTCAAGCGACACTTGACACATGACGGTGCCCGGTTTCTTGGCACTAGCGCTTCAACCTTCACCCCCTCGCCGAGCCTCTTTGAAAGCATGCCGCGAGCGCCGTTCTCGAAGAAGTTCCTTCGTTCGTGCCCCCGGCAGGGGCCACGAAAAGAGAACGATGTTCCTTCGTCCCGATGTCAGCAATGGGCCACGCAAGGCCGCCGCCGTCACCGCCCGCGTGCGGGCGGGAAACCCTGAAAGGGTTGACGGCTTGAGGCGGCTTGTGTGGCAGGCTGGTTCAATCGGGGAAGGACAAAAAATTTATCCGGCCGCCACAGCGGCCGGATTCCGCTCCAACGTATCGGCCAAAGGCCGATTCCGATTTTTGCGACGGTTTGGCTGGCTTCGAACTCCTCGTTTCCCTGTTCTTCTTATTTCAAATGTTCAAAAGATTCTAAGATTCAAGCGCTGATTTGCAATTCTTAACAAAGGGTTACCGATTTTAATATGAGAGATTCGGGGACTCCTGTGAGGTTTTCGGGGAAAAACGGCCCCTTACTATGAGGTTTTCGGGGCGTATTATGAGGTTTTCGGGGAGTTATTATGAGGTTTCCGGGGAAGCCGGCATGACTTATCCACAGGGCCGCCGCCCCCCGTCCCTGCCCTGCCTGGAAGGATGGAGCGGCCCAACTATGAGGTTTTCGGGGAACGCCGCGCGCGGCTTTGCCGGAGCAGCCGGTTGACGGTCGGCACCGGGTCGCTGACCAGCTCGACGGTGTCGCTGAGGCGCGCCTTTCGGCCGACCTTTGGCCGCTGCAGCTCGTCCCAGGCGTCCTTCAGGGCGTCGCTGTCCTTCTTCCACCAGGACAGGCGGATGCCGGTGACCTTCTTGCCCTGTTTCGTCGGCAGGACGGACATGGTGAAGGGCGCGAGGGCGTTGACCTCGGCGAGGACCGGTTTCAGGACGTGCTTGTTCAGCTCGCCGAAAGTCTTGTATTGGCCCGGCAGGACGCCAAGCATGTCGCGGAACTCGTCGAGCGAGTAGTCCGCGAAGGATTTGAATTCCAGATTGGCGAACTGTGCGGCGTTCTCGTAGAGGCTGACCGCGTATTTCGAGGTGAAGGCCATGAGGACGGGGATTGAGATTTTGCCCCAGATGGTCGAGCTTTTCAGCACCTCCACAAGGCGCTTGTCGAAGCTGTAGGTGAGGACGCCGGCCGGCCGGTCGGGCGAGTCCATGTCGTTGCCGCCGAGGAACTGCACGCGCCTGGTCGCGCCGTTCGTCATCCGGACGAGGATGATCGTCCGCATCAGGGCCTCGACGGCCTCCTCGACCATTTCGTAGCCCTTGTGGCCGTCCGGCTTCAGGTCGTCGATCTCGATCGTGTAGTCCCTGCCCTCCTCCACGCCCTGCACATGCGCGTTGTGCCAGAGGATGGTGATCGCCCGGCGCGCGTTCAGCGTCAGCTCGTGGTGGCCCGTCACCTGGATCAGCTCGGCGGGCTTGATCGCCTCGCGGCTTCGCGGCGTGATGGCGAGGGTAAGGACTTTTCCCTCTGCTGGTGTGGTCTCGGCCATAAGCTTGAGCATATCGGCAAACTATGAAGCGATAAAATGAAATTTCTCGCTTATCCCTTTCATACTTCCCCGAATCCCTCATAGTATGCAGGATTTGGCTGCGCGAGCGCCAGAAAATACTCATGTATTACAGGGTCTTGACCGTGCGTCGGGATGGCCCCTGCTCGTTCCCCGAATCCCTCATATTAGCCTCGGCTGATAGGCCCGCCGGCCCCGCGTCAGCGGCCGTCACCCGAAGGGCCGAAACCGCGTGCAATGCGGGTTCGGGGCGGCGGCGCAGCCGGCGCGTAGGACGCGGCCCCGCATGGGGAGACGCTAAAGCCGCATTGGTATCCGGTAGCTACCAGATAGCTAGTTAGTACCTATTGCTTCCGAAAATGTTTGCGGATTTTCCGGATTTCAGGCATTATAGGTAAAACAAGGAAAGGAGATGGCAGACATGGTCACTATCACGGCAGGGGAGCTGCAAAAACAGTTCGGCCGCTATCGAGACATGGCGCTCAAGGAGCCGGTCTCGGTCACGCATCACGGGCGGGAGAGCCTGGTGATGCTGTCGGCGGATGAATACAAGCGGCTGAAGTCGCTCGACGACCGGAAGGCCTATTATGCCTGGGAGTTGCCGGACGATATTGTCGCGGCGTTGGAAAAATCACAGCCGTCCGAGGCCACGAAGGCCTTTGATCACGAGATTTAAGTGGCTTATCCGAAACCGGAGCAGGGTCTTGTTATCCGCTATTCTTTTCTCTGGCGCAGCGAGGCGGCGCAAGGACGGGAGGAAGGCCGGAAAGATCGTCCCTGTGCGGTCGTGCTGGCTGTGACGCGGGAAGACGAGCGGACACAGGTTCTCGTCGCCCCTGTAACGCACACGCCGCCGGCCGCGGGAAGCCCGGCCATCGAGGTTCCGGCGCAGACGAAGCAGCGCCTCGGCCTCGATCAGGAGCGATCCTGGATCGTTGCCGACGAACTGAACCTCTTCACCTGGCCCGGCCCCGACGTGCGTTTGATCGACAAACAGGACGCCGAACGCGGGATCGCCTATGGCTATCTGCCGGACAAAACCACGCGGCAGCTGGTGCAGGCTGTGCGCGAGCAGATCAAGAGCGGGCGGACCAAGGCCGTGCGCCGGGACGAGGCCTAAAGGCCTATGACAGATCCCAATATCCAGTCAGGGCGAGAGCTGCGATTGGAGATGATCGCGGTTGCAAAGGGCGAGCGCCCTGCCCCGCCCGATGCCGGACGGCGCAGCTATGAGACTGTTGAAGCTGCCAGAGCCGGGAAAGAGCCCGAGCGCACCGCAACGGACGCAAAGCCCCCTTCCCGCTGACGATCCTCTTCCCATCCGCCATGGTAGCTTAATGGTATCTAGTAGCTATCTGGTATCTTAAGGGTATCCAGTAGCTATCCGATACCGTTTCAGTATCCTTTTGGTACTTGGTAGCTATCTGTTATCCTTTTCGTGTTGATTCGTCCCGCCACGCTTGCCGACCCAGAGGAATTGTTATGCCTGTCATTGCCTTCGCCAACCCCAAGGGGGGAGCCGGAAAGACCACCACGGCGCTGCTGCTCGCGACCGAGCTGGCCGCGAGAGGGGCTGCCGTCACCGTGATCGACGCCGATCCGGAGCGGTGGATCTCGCAATGGGCGAAGCTGCCCGGCAAGCCAGACGGCATCACGATCGTCGCGGACGTGACCGAGGAGAGCGTCGTCGATGCGATCGAGGAGGCGGAAGAGGGCGCGCAGTTCGTGATCGTCGATCTTGAGGGCACGGCGTCCCTTATGGTGTCGAACGCGATCGGCATGGCGGACTTGGTGGTGATCCCGATCCAGGGATCGAGCATGGATGCCAGAGGCGGCGCCAAGATGCTCCGGCTGATCCGGAACCAGGAGAAGATGTCCCGCCGCAAGATCGCCCATGCGGTCGTCCTGACGCGTACCGGCGCGGCGATCACGTCGCGCGCGCTGCGGAACGTCGCCGAGCAGCTGAGGGCAGGGGGCATCGACATCTTCGCGACGCCGATCGTCGAGCGCGCGGCCTACCGCGATCTCTTCGACTATGGCGGAACCCTCGCCGGCCTCGACGGGGCGCAGGTGAGCAACCTCGACAAGGCCATCCAGAACGCCCGCGGTTTCGCCGGCGAGGTCGTGGCGCGCCTCAAGGCGATTGCCGCGGAAAGGAAGGCGGCGTGATGAACACCAAGGAACGCGCGCCGCTCGGCTTTGAGGACGAGCTGAACGATTTCGACCCTGCGGCCTTCGCCAAGCCGAAGCGGGCGGCGAACGACAAACCGAAGCCGGAAGAGGCGAAGAAGGCGGCCGAGGCAGCGGGCTTCCGCAGCCGCGAACCGGTCAAGGCTCCCGTTGTGCCGGAAGAGCCCGCCGCGCCCCCGAGAAGACGCAGGACAGGCCGCAACGCCCAGATTAACATCAAGACCAGGGCAGAGACGATCGAGGCCTTCACGCGGATTGCCGATGCGAATGGATGGGGGCTCGGCGAGACGTTCGAGCGCGCGATAGAGTTGCTGACACGAGAGCACCCTACTAAATAGTTGCCTCAAAGGGAGCATGCTCGCCTTACGCAATTGGATATCAAAGATTTTTTTCTGAAACAGGTAAATTAGCATGAGCAAATTGAGTCACGAGTATTCGGTTATCGGAGGGTTCAATCGCGCCAAGGTCGGGCATTCGATAGGTGTCGTCTCAGCTATCATTTCATCCGGAGTAGTAACCTTATTTCTTTTGCTTGTGCAGATTGCAAAGTATTTTGGATATGGCGAACGCATCCCTGCATTGATACTTTGGCCTTTGGGCGCTGCGACGATTTATGCAGGTATCTATTGGTATTTTGAAAAGCACGGATGGAAAATTTCTGCCGTGTCCAGCTTTCTGAAGGTTCCAAACCTCGACGGCAAGTGGCATTGCAAAGGTCGTAAACTCAATCCTGACGGTTCCGTCGAGTTGGAATGGACAGGTGTTCTAACAATCGTTCAGAGTTGGGATCAAATTAGACTTTACCTCAAGACTGGAGACTCAGGATCGGACAGCATTTCTGCCGCGTTGCTTCACGATGCGTCGATTGGCTACAAACTCATGTACACCTATAAAAATCAGCCGCGCCCTGACAAACCGCATCTTGCACCACATACAGGGTATGCGGAGCTTTTGTTCGATCCAGACTTGAAGTCCGCGGAAGGCGATTACTTCAATGGTCGAGGAAGATACAGCTTTGGAACCATGGAATTATCGAGGATGTAACTATGGCGCGTGATATCAGCCGGCGGCTAAGTTCTCTTAAGACAAGGCGACGCGGCACCGACCGGGTTGGCCGCATTGCAATGGATGCGGCCGCTGATGTTCTCGCCAAGCGATACATTACGGAGCGCTATGAGGAACTGGCGGATGGCAAACCTTATACCCGTTACGCTCTCGGAGCGATGCAGGAGGTCGATCCCGAATATACGCGGATCGGTATCAGGGAGGCGAACCGCGTCGGCAACCAGCTCGATAAAAATCTGAAGGCGCTTGGCATCGCAGTGACGTTTCGTCTGCAAGGCTCTGTTCCGTGTAACATCCATATCCGCGGTGTGAGCGATGTCGACCTTCTGACCCTGCGCACCGAATTTTGTACGACCGAACCAGGTGCTGGGACCTATGGCACGTCTACGTTTCAGCCTGTGGCCGCGCTTCGTGAACTGCGCAAGCACGCGGAAGCGATCCTGAGGGACGCATTTCCGAAGGCAGATTTGGACACGTCTGGAGCAAAGGCGATCGCGATCTCCGGCGGGTCCCTACAAAGACCAATCGATGTCGTACCGTCGCATTGGCATGACACGGCAGATTATCAGAGAACGTATCTGGAGGATGATCGCGGCGTTAAAATCCTTGAAAACAAAAAGGGTGTAACACTGCTTAATATGCCGTTCCGGCACATCAAGCTTGTAACGGAGAGAGATTTTCGTGCTCTAAGCGGATTAAAAAAAGCGATCCGCCTGTGCAAGCACGTTAAGAACGATGCCGCGGAAGAGGGAAGGCAGATCGATTATTCGAGTTTCGACATTGCTTCTACGTTGTGGCATGCAGACATGGGAAGATTTGCGGCCGGATACAATAACGAGCTTTTGATTCTTTCCGAAGCGCAGCGGTTTTTGGACGAGCTATATCACAATACGGATAAAGCAAAAACTTTGTTCGTCCCTGATGGCTCGCGGCGTGTCTTCGATAACGACGATAAAATTGCCGCAATGAAACTGCTTTCGTTCGAACTTGACGACCTGGCGAAGGAGGTTGCTTACGAGCAGCGGAGCTATGCCAAAATCTTGTACGAAAACAATTGGCAGGAGCTTAATAAGATCCTTAAGGACTCGCCATACCAATTATAAACGTCCCTCTGTAATGCAAAAATTGGAAAAACATATGAATCAGATCAAGATGCGCTCGATCTCATCCAAGTTTACATCGTCGCTGCGGCGATCGTAGAGCTGCGTTGTGCGCGTTGATGAATGGTTGGCGATTGCCGCCGCCTTTTCGAGCGTGCCACCGTTCTTAAGATAGGCGGTGATGCCAGTGGCCCGGAACGTGTGGTTGCCGATCTTCGTCTCGATGCCGGCCGCCTCCGCCCGCCGCTGCACCATTGCATAGGCGTTGGCGCTCGGGAGCGCGGTTCGCGTGAGCTTGGAGGTGCCGCGGCGGATCGTGCGGAAGAGGGGGCCGCTCGGATCGTCTGCGATCCCCGTCCCGTCGAGATAGGCGTGCAGATAGCTTTCGAGATTGTGGTGGCAGGGCAGATCCACCGCCTTGCCACCTTTCTCATGCAGGCGGACCCAGAGGCGGCGGTTCTGCACGAACACGTCCTCGACCCGCATGGCGGTCGCTGCGCCGATCCTCGCGAAGGTGTAGATCATGAGGCCGATCAGCGCCCGGTCGCGCAGGCCGATCGACGTCGTGATGTCGATGCCGTCGAGGATCGCGCGCGCCTCGTCGGGGGCGAGCACAGGTGTTTTCCCGCGCTTCACGACGTGGCGAGGCCCGCGGACGGCGGTCGCAGGGTTGAACGGCAGGATGCCGCCGGTTGCGAGCCAGTCGAACAGCATCCGGATCGCGGCGAGGCGCTGCTTGACCGTCGGAGCGCTGTGGGTGCGTCCAAGCTCCTCGACATAGGCCGCGATATGGACTGAGTCGACAGCCGCGATCGAGGGCAGGCCTCTTGCCTCCATCCAGGCGCAGAACTCGCCAACCGCGCGCGCATAGGCGCGGCGGGTGTTGGCGTTCCTAATCTGCGCAGTGAAAAACTCAAGGAAGCGATAGGTGGCGCGGTCGCCGGCCGCGGTGACCAAGGCGGGCGTATAGGGGCCGGTGAGGGTGACAAGCTGGCTCATGCCGGCACGGCCGCGACCGGCAACGGGCCGAACAGCGCCTCAAGCACCTGGTCAAAGGCGTCCAGTCTCTGGAAATCCCGGCCGGGGATGACACGATGGTTCTTCCGGACAGGTCGCTCGCCTGCCTTGTTGTGCGTGGCGCGCCTCGGACTCTCGTAGGCGTCGAGGACCGGCAATGGCTCCCCTGGTGCCCCCCCGAACCAGAAGAATGGTCCCATATCGAGCTGCGACGTCACCCTGATCCAGATGATGCACCCGCTCGGTTTGCTGGTGAGGGCGGTTGAAACCGACACGTCGCCCGGCTTGGCCGATGTGCCCGTTTTGAACTGGATGTGTCGCACGATCGAGTTCCGGCCCATGACCAGGTCGTAGCCATGCGCGTCGAACTCCGACCGCAACACTTCCACGTCGACCACGCCCCGGCACCACAGGGTCCGGAGCGCCTGGCCGACGAACACATGCTCGACGATACGCTCCCGGAGCGTCGAGTTCTGGAAGTGGGCCGCCGCGTCGACGGCCGTCGGTACCAGCAGGCTCATAGGCCCTTCATGATGGCGTGGATGTCGGCCACCGGCATCGTGTCGTCGATCTTGTGCAGCACCGTGCCCTTCTGCGAGCCGTCGCAAATCTCGATCTGGCCAGTCGAGTGCTCGTAGCGAAGCGCGTAGGCGCGACCGCCGACCTTGATCCAAAGCATGTTGGCAGGGCTGCCGGCATACTCGCGGATGCGGATGGAGTCGGCGTCGGCGCGCCAGACGATGCCGCCCAGAACCGTCAGCGCGGAGCCCTTCACATTCCCGGCGTGATGCCCGACACGGTTCATAACGCCATCGGCGTATTTTTGGAGCTGGTCGACGTCGGTCGCGGTAATGGCCATGCGCCCTCCCATTCATCTGATAAAGGACATTATCACATATATAATTGCACCGCAATTTCGTGAGAGGAAGGTGCGCGTACATCTGGCGATATTCTTGACACGCTGAAATGTCCTTAATGGCAGTTTCCATAGGGTTGCCTCCCAGACAGACAGCCCATAAACTGCGTGTCCCAGCATGAGCGGGCAGCTATTGCGAAGCTTAGAACATAATGACCACCGATTCTTATAGTATTTCAAAAAAAGAAGGTGAACGCTCCCAGGTACCGGCCCGCTGGATCGACACAATTCGCTTTACACTTGCAGATATCATGGTGCGAGGCGAGTGGGACGACTTTGGGCTATTTCGTATTCTAAATCGAATATCATTTGTATGTAAAAATCATTTAGTATTCGTCGTCGTATTCAAAACTTCACTTGAAGATATCGGCAATACCAAAAGAAGGGATCGCTATAAAGCAAGTCCTCATATCAGCTCTTTAGATCCAGAATTTTTTGATTTAACTTTTAAGCACCTGCATAATGTCGGACTCACGGCTCGCCATATTAAATACGCAAATTTTGCAGCTGATCACAAAATTGAAATTATACTTGATGAGCATAAAGCATGTAACTACGCTATACAAGTGTGGGGCAGCTCAATATTTGTTATTGTAATGGAGTTGCGCGTTGAAGAAGGTAATGTTGGCGAGAAGCCAAATTTGGAATTATCTCTCGTCGAGGTATCATCTGCTCTAGGTGGTTTTATCTCTGAAACACTTAAGCCGTTTGATGGTAAAGAAGATACATCAGAACTATATCCCGAACTATTCTCTAGCCGTATGTTCATTTCAAAGGAGAGCGCAGATGAAGGTCTTTCAAAACTTAGACAAGCATTTTCTTATAAAAGAGCCACGAATGATGACCCCAAATTGCTAACGGCCGTACAAAGAGAACTTATTAATACAACATTTCGCACAGTGTGTGAGCTAGTAGATAATGAATATGACCGTCTCAAACTTTCACCTTTATTAAACGCGCGCAAGTCAACACAGCTAGACAATCGATATACCCCGACAACAAACGTATTATTTATAAGCAAGCTATTTAATTCTGAGAATATGCGATACACTCACTACAAATATAATTCGCAAGCAGTAATACCAGACAATCAGTGTAAAGATATTATCGAGTCCTTAAAACAGGCCAAACGAAGCGATTACATTCCGTACGATAATAGTGACGTAGATAATCAATTTTGGGAATACGCTCGCAGCAAAAAAGGCCGGCAAATTATACTAGATGTAGTTCGTAGGCCCACACCATCTAGCGTAAGGTTGTTTGCAGAAAGTGTTTTGATGTCAGGAACCACGTTGATCAAGCCACGTATATTCAAGCGTGGTGCGATTGGGTGGGTTACTGATAATCTGTCTCCGAGTGATCGCCTCGATGCCCTTGAACATATTGGTTATTTGCATTTTATTATGCAACTTGGGTCTCCAATCAGACCAGTAGATGCTAAAGATTTATCCTTAGTTGCGTTACCGTTTCGGTGCAGCGGGGGGATATGGATGTGTGCTACTTACGTTAGAGAAAATACGAGCGGTCCGATAGATGGCTTAATTGATCAAAAAAACTTTGAAGAAAGCTCTTTAATTTATCATTCTCTTTTCCGCGAAACAGAAAGAAGATTAAGGCGAAGAGCTAAAGGCAGTTATACAGATGCATTAGGCAAACTTATTGCTCAAGCGACGGCCGAAACACGTCGGAGACATGGAGATGACGCTATTTTATGTCTGGATGCGGCTGCATGTGACAGTTTTGAAAAGAACATGCGCTTGCTTACAAGGGTTTATCCATTTGATGGCCTTAGAACACTAGCTGAGTTTGGCAAAAACAAGTTTTTACCTTTTGATAAAATTGGATTTACGAGTGAGGACAATGGATATTTCGACAGATTGACATTGCATGATTTTCTTGGAGATCAAGACAGTGAAGTACGCCTGCGTGAGCGGGTCCTGTTGGCAAACGCTATGCCAAAGAGCAATGAGGATGATGAAACTGATGAATAATGTTGATAAAAAATTAAAAGGCAGTGTAGATTTGCAAAGCGAGCAAGTCGTTCGCAAAGTTATATATCTCTTTGGTAGGGACGGCGAGCATAATGTCAGTAAAGTTAGTAAAAATCTGATTTTGATTGAGAAAAAGCTTGCTGAAAACAAATTGGGAAAATCTCAAGAAAAATTTGTTTCTGCATTTTCGAACATGAATGCTAAACAACAAAATTTGGTTGTTAAATTCGCATTAGCAGTTCAAGAGGGCGAAGCCTCGATAGCTGCTTTTTTGCATCGGCTTCAGGAAGCCGAGCGACTTCAAAGTTGGCGCAGTTATCTTCCTCCGGAAGCTAAAGCTAAGGAAGCGGAACGATCGAAAAAACGCCGAGCTAGCATGTCGCCACAGGAGGCCGAGGAATACCGAGCAAGGCGTGCTGAGATTGCGCGAAGCCGTCGTGCAAACCTTTCACCCGAAGATCGGGCAAAAGAAGCCGAACGTTCACGGAATCGACGTATGCATAGCTCTGAAGGCAAGAGTTCCAAGCACGCACCGACGGCTGCATACCAAGTACGTGCAGACAAATCTAAATGCTCTCCCAGCTAAGAGCGCTGAACAAAGTTGGTTAAGCGAGTTGAGAGAAATTGTACGCTCTCGTACTTGCTGCGCCGAGGCTCATTGTAGAGCCAGTTTCGCCGCCCGAGCCTTAGAGCACCTAACAGAACCGATCAATCTGGTTGAGGGTGATGAGGCTCGCCGCGAGGGTGGTGAAGGCCTCGTAGATGTCGGCGGGGCGCTCGTAGAGGATGGGCAGGCGGCGGAAGCGGCTGAACCAAGCGTGGGTGCCCTCATCCTAAGCCTGTCGAAGGATCGACCACCCAACGGTGGCGACCGAGCTGTTCGCTGCTCTCGATCCCTTTGCGGGCGATGCGCGGGACGATCCCATGCGCCCTGCGCTCCTGGCGACGCGCCTTGACCTCGTAGGCCTTGTTGGCGTGCAGCTTGTCGGGGCGGCGGCGCGGTTGACCGCGCCGGCCCGTGCTCAGCGGTGGGATGGCATCGAGGATCGGCGCCATCTCCGAGCTGTCGTACCGGTTGGCGCCCGTCACCCTGGGTCCAAGTCTTATTGCACCGCGCCATGCTGAGCAGCTTCAGCACACCGACTCGCTCGACTGATTGCAGCCTGATCTCGACATTGCCGGACTGCTCGGCAGATGAGGGCACAGCGGTAGGGCCCAATCCGACGACCAGGACAAGCCTAGCATGGGGCGCAACCTAACCGTGGATGCGAGGGGTACTCACTGGATCTGACCCTCATAGGGCCAACTGCCACGATAGCCACATGCTAGCCGCCACGACCGACCGTGCTAAAGCGAGGTCAGAAAATTTCTTTCAAAAAGACCGTGAGACCGCGTACGGTCGCATTGATAAACCGTTAAGATTCGGTTACGTTCATCTATGGCGGGCTCACAGAGGTCCAGAAACGTGCTGAGCGAAGCCGTGACCCTGAAGGGTTGCTCGCTGTTCACGTTGTGGGGCTAGCGTTCATAGAGCGACGGCCATGTAAAAGCGCTTGTTTCCAATTTCCGCTTGACGAAACCCTATCATCTTCACGCATAAAAATAAGAAGAGAAAGAGCATAACAGCGACCGGATGCTCGCGTAATTACTAGTATAGCGTTGGAATGATGATCCTCATCAATCTTGAGGATGTAAAACTAGACCTCTAAGCCGATCAAAACTCCAACGGGGTTGTAATCATGATCCAGACGAATGCCTTAGATGATGGGCGGACTGCGCATAACCGTGCGCGTAATGCTCTTTCCAGCCTCACCCACGGGATCGGCGCGCTAGTCATCCCGTCCGACGCGGCACTTGGTGCGGTGTTCACTGCGTACAGGCAGGACTACCACGATGCCTTCGACCAAGCTGAGACAGCGCTCTTCGATGTGCAGCGCTGTGGCATCGATGCCGTAATTGAGCTCTTGGGCTTTCTTGAACCTCAATCCGGCCCGGTGCTTCACCAGGAAAGTTACTCAGAGGCAATGCGTAGGTATGTAGCTAGAACGGAGGCAAGATCATGACCGCCTTCCCCCGCACTCTGCTACCTCCTAACATCAAAGCTTCAATCGGTCGACGGATCGCCGAGGCTCAACGAGAGGCGCGCCGTCTAGGCTACGATAAAATATTATTACCTGCGGTCTTCCTTCCGGCATTAACTATAGTATGCTCAATTGATTACGTTCTAATTAGACAACTTTTCATTCATCTTCTTGCTGACAACCCGAAAGAAGCGCCTTGGGCAGCTGATGTGCTGGCCTTGACTACAATCACTATTCTCATAGGTGTGCATGCCGTTACAGGGACGGCGAGATCTGAGCGTTTTACTTCTTCTCTGCGTCGGACTGCCCAAGCTGGACTTGCCTTCGTCATCCTTGGTCTCGGATTGATGCTCGCGAGCGTGCTCTATCGCGCAGGCGCAAGCTCCGTGATGAACAATAGTCTTGCCAACGCCGTCGACGCATTTTTGGGAGAAGCTACAACTAACCTCCCGCCAGTTTATCAACAGATTTTCGAGTCAAAATTTCTGCCCGGCATTCCTATTTTATTCGTTTGCGGCATGGCTGGGCTTTTAGCTGTGTCAATTTATTCGGGGCATGTACTCGTTACTGCGATCTATGAGCGTGGGCGGGGTCTCTGGGAACGTGGTGCATTTGCTAAGACGCTTACAAAGCAACTCCGTGTAGTACGAGAGTACGAAGCCAAGTACGATGCAGCTGAGCAGACTTATAGGCGCCTGCGTGATGTTGATCCAAGCGCCCTTGATCGTCGCGTAGCTGATGACATTGTCGCGGCAGGCCTCACGGCTCTTCGTCCAGCCGAGCATCTCTTAGCAGCTCGCGAGTTGATGCCTAACGCCGATGAAAGGCTCGATGCGTTGCTCGCCGAATACGACAAGATGCCAGTGGTGCTTCGGAGCATTAACCAGGGGGAGCTGAAACAGCGTGTTGAGGCGCTGCGAGCCATCCTGACCCGGCAGCATGTCCTAGCAGCCGCGAACACTTAAGGAGACAGATATGATGAAATTTATGAAACTCGCGGCTTACGCGGTATTCTGTATTATACCGGCATGCGGCAGCGCCAAAACTCTCAACATCGCTCTTGATGTCAGTGCCTCTGTGCCCTTGATTCATCAGGATGCTGCTGCGGCAGCTGTCGCGGCATATTTGAAGAAGCGGGTCAACGAGCTTGAGTTAGGCGATCAGATCGAAGTGAAGTTCGTCGGAGAATACGGGGCAGGAGAGAACTTCCGTCAGCTGAGCCTACGTATCAGCCGCCAGAACCGCGCGAGCGAAGTGGCGAGTGCAGTCGAGCGCATCGTCGCAGGACTGCCGCGCATGCAGCGGGATAGTAAAATCAGGCCACAAGAGGCAACAAATCTTATTGGTTACTTAGAAGATCAAGCGACTCGCCTGCGGTGTGATGAACAGCCAACGGAGATTATCATGATCACGGATGGCATCGAATCCTCAACGCTAGTTGACGGGCTCAGCTTGGTGACTGGTAAATCCAAGCTCCCTGCTCCGAGCAGCCCTATACTCTCAGGTTGTTTAATGACGATGATCGGTATCGGGCAGATCAACGGTGGAGGCGGCCCAATGATTACTCGGAACCTCGTCGCCGCCTGGACAACGTGGGCGGCTCAAGCAGGAATAAAGACATTCTCAGCTCTTCCGTCGTTCTAAATAGCAGTTATATATTTTTTTTCAAAAATTTTTCCTGATGAACACATCGCTTCATTAGAGAAGGGGAGTGCCAGTCAATGAACACTCGCAATTTCCTGCTTGCAGGGTTCAGCATCGTTATCCTTGCATGTGGTGGTTTGGCTGCTCATGT
This sequence comes from Methylorubrum subtropicum, assembly GCF_038442325.1. NCBI lineage: Bacteria > Pseudomonadati > Pseudomonadota > Alphaproteobacteria > Hyphomicrobiales > Methylobacteriaceae > Methylorubrum > Methylorubrum subtropicum. The sequence continues at coordinate 17,223 of NZ_JBBXMW010000037.1, forward strand.
GCTTAAGCCTGCCGAGGGCCAGACAGTTTCTATGGCCACCCCGCATGAACTTATAAATGGGTTTGCGAGGCCTGACATATTTCGGGCCCTATACGATGGAGATTTGTTGGAACTCAATAATAATAGAGTTGAAAACTTCCTATATATGACAGTAGTTGTCGCGGCGACCTCAGCGTCAGATGCTTTTTACCGCATGAACCAAGCCGAGCTGTTGCTTGATCCACGGCTAGAAGTAGTTATGACTGGCAAAGCGCTAACTGACGGCGATGTCTTAAGGTACGTCGTGGCAACCGGGCTAAACACAGGATTAGGCACTCTCGTAGATTTTATGAAAAGCCGCAGCAATAGCATTGCGAACAAGACCGTCAATCCAGTTGGTGAAATTACAGCAGTTAATAAAGCATTAATAGAAGGCTCAAGGACCATAGCATTTCTTCAAGCTGATGCCGGAGGTGACGCAAAGAAACTAATGCTTCTAGCGCAAACGGATCCTCATACGTTCAATAAAATCTACGCCACTATCCGCGAATTCGTCTACCGCTTCTAAGAGGTTGACATGCCTGCAAAGTCGTCTTGCCTCCTGTGTGGAGGGCTGGGGCTGCTCGGGGTTGTTTATCCAATCGACGTCAGTTTCGGCGCATCACGTCCCCCGCCTCCTCCGGTTAGGGCTCACTTCAACAAGGCCGCTCAACCATCACCGTCGCGGCCTCAATCGACGACACCCATCAAGCCTCCGGCGCCTAGTCCCATTCCCCCGTGGCGGCCAACATGGAAGCCTCCAGGCATCTAATCTATTTCTGAATTTCTATATTGGCGCAGTAAGATTATAATTACTGCTTGCTACCACAAAGCATTCCACTGTCAGCAGTCTATTATCAATTATTAGCTCGCTGTCTTACTCGACGGCGGACTCGCCTCGTCCGCCCAACCTTTCCTTCTGCCGCGTCCCTAAAACCCTGACTACGTTCCCGCGCTTCAGCTCTGTCGCGCGGCGTGGCTTCGGCCTCAGCCGTCTTCCGGTAGGACGCGGCCTGCACGATCGTCCCAAAGCTCCGCGTGCGGCTGTCGCGCTCGTCCCGCCAGCGGGCTTTGATGGCGTCCTTCTCGGCATCCTGCCGGGCGATCAGCGCCGCCCGCTCGATCCCGAACGTGTCGAGGGCGCGGGCAAGGAAGGCTTTTCGGCTCTGCCGCACCTCCGTCATAGCCCGATCGGTCGCTTGCTTCTGGTTACGTTTCAGCTCGGCCTTCTCGCGGGCATGGATCGTCTCGATCGCCTTCACGCGGGCGTGCTTCGACGTGATGAAGGCGAAGGCGGCGCTCATCCAGCCGCGGGAGTTCTCCGGTTCGATATCGCGCCGGTGCCGGATAGCCTCCATGGCGTTAGCGATCTTGCCGGCAAGTCGCTTCTCCCGCTCGTCGAAGGAGCGCCGCTCCCGGAACTGCTGTCGGTAAAGATCGCGCCATGCCGGCGTGTAGCTCTCCCCGATCTCCTTCCGGATGCGGGTGCCGGCCTGCTTCGCACGGTCGCTGATATCGTCTTTGCGATCCTTATAGGCCTTCCGCAGCACGTCCCACTCGACGCCGTGCCGGGCCTTCATCGCCGCGCTGTCGGATGCGAGCTTGGCGGCACGCACCTTCGCCTCGTCGCGGATCCGGCGGGCGGTGTTGTCGTTCGATCCGCGCGCCTGGTCGAACGCGCCTTCCATGGAACGGGGCGTTGGCGAGGAGGCCCGCACGAACTCGCCCTTGGCGCGGCGGGCGTTGTTCTCGACCCGTAGCCCGCACCAGATACGGCCGCGCTCCCGTTCGTAGGCCTCGGCCCATTCCGAGAGGCGGACGAAATCCTTGCTGTTCGTCAGCATCTTCCCGGTGTCAGGATCGACACGGTTCAGGATGATGTGGACGTGGGGATGCGGCTCGTCCTTGTGACAGACGATGATGGCCTGCCGGTTCTCCGCCCCGAGAACGCGGATCGATTCCTCGGCCGCCCGCAGCATCTCGGGTTTCGAGAGAAGCTTGCCCTCGTCGGGGTGCCAGGCGAGCGAGTAGGCGTAAACGGAGTTGGCGCTTTTGCGGCCCGTGTTCTTCACGCCGGCCTCGGCCTTGAGCCGGTCCTGGTCCTTGGCGGTCGCCGCCATGATGCGCCAAGCGAGGTCCGGATTATCGGTCGCGAGGTTCCGGGTCTGCGTCCAGGCGACACGATCCGTCGTCATCCGCTCGGTCTCCCACGCCTCCCGCTTATCGTGCAGGTAGTACAAGAAGGCCCCGCGGAACGAGCTGCCGGCCTTGGCGACGTTAGGGACCATAGGCGTCCCCAACCTGTTCGAGGACGCCGTGCAACCGGGCGATCACACTGCCAAGCTCGCCGTTCAGGCCTCCGCCGGCATTGGCCTGGCGGGCCACCTGGTTGAGATTGATCCCGATCCGGTTCAGCTCGACGAGCAGACGATCATCCGCGGCCGTGCGCCGGGGGACGGCATGGCCGGTCAAGGTGAGCTGCCGGAGATAGTTGGTGATCGACAACCCAACCGCTGCCGCCTCGTGCTTCACGGCCATGAATTCAGCCTCGGTCACACGGACCGGAGGAAGCTGCATGGTGCGCCTGTCTGCGTCGACTTTGCTGGGTCGTCCCATGGTGCTGATCGGTGTCTACCGCCCTCCTGGAGCCGGGTGTCGGGGGCTGCATTGAGCCCCTGACCAAGCGTTTTTGCATAGCAAAAACATAGCTTGCTATTCTTCTTTTTACAGAATAGCCGTCCCTCCGGGTTTCCGCAAATGAGCGCCGGCTAATGTGCCCCGTAACCCGCGGCCCGCCTGACCCGCCGATGCATCAGGTTTCGCTGCGATCGTCGGGGTCAGCGGATGGCGGAGACATGGAAAAGGGCACCGGCCGCTCGCGCGGCCGATGCCCTGCCGGTCGCCTGGCGGCTACCGGTCTTCCTCGATCGCGAAGAGGTGGAACCCTTCCGAGACGATCTGCGTCCCGTTGAGGCGGACGAACAGCGAGCCGTCGTCGCGGGCCCAGGCGGCGCCGATCCGCTCGTAGGTAGCCTTCTCTCCGTTCGGGCGGCGGAGCTTCACGTCGTGGGTCGGCTGCCGGGCTTCCTTCTGGCTTTGCTGTTGGGTCTGGGTCTTCATGGTTAGTCTCCATTTCTGGTTGTTGGGCCGGGACCGTCCCGACCGATGCGACGGCGTCCGACCGGGGCCGGCGGCAGGCCTCAATGGCGGCGAAGCCGAGATCAGAGCCACGCGCAGGCGCGAAGCGGCGAGCATGGCGAGGACCCACCCGTTGAGGCCTGCCGCCGGCGCTGGTTAGCCTTCGAGCATGGGTGGGGCGGTCCTGGCCCGGCGGCGGGGTAAGGGGCCGATGAAGATCCTGCCCGGCGGCGACCGGACAGGAAGACGGATCAGGCGGCGAGGCGGGAAACGGCCCATTCGGCGGCTGCCATGGCCTCCGGCAGATCGTCTTTGACGCCGGCGACGACCATGGCGGCCCAGGTGCCGTTCGCTTGCGGATAGAGGCGTGCGAGCGGGCAGGCGGTGCCGGTTGGGGAGGTCCAGATCAGCCGGTAGCCGTCACGATCCGGCTGCCAGTCGAGGACGCCGTAGCCCTGGCCGATGCCCTTCAGCCCGTAAGCGGGGGCGTTGAAGCTGCCGAAGATCCACCGGCTGTAGATGGCTTTGCGGGTCTCGGTCTCCGCCTCCCCGGCCTCGGACAGGGCCATGCAGAGCATGGCATTGTCGAGGTCCGCGGCGTAGCGATCGGCGGCGCGGTCCGATCTTGGGTGCGTGAATTCCTGCATGGCCCGGCCCTCACGCTTGTACGTGGCCGGCGGCGGATGCCGCGCGGGCGTATTCGGAGAGGGTCTTGTCGGCTTCGAAATAGCGGTCCCGCTCGATGCCGAGGCCGAAGGGTCCGCGGACGCTTTCCAGCTCGGCGAGGCTGACGCTGCCGATCTCCGGGCAGCCCATGCCGAGGTCGCAGAGGCCGAAGGCGATGTCCTCGTCGTCAGGGTCGATCTCGGTCAAAAGCCAGGTGCCGGCGCCGGACGGGTTGAACAGCTTGACCACGGGGCGGAAGTCGATCTCCTGCCGCGTGCCGCGCAGGGGTTCCTGCAGCCGGCCGTTGGCGATGAGCTTGGCCCGGATTTCTGTCGTGAGTAGTTTCATGGTTCGTCTCCTGTTGGATTGTTGATCCCTCGCGGGATGCGGAGACGCCGGACAGGCCGGACAAGGCGGTCGGGGAAGGGGTTACACCGTCGGCGGCGGGGCCTTCCCCGCGGCCGGGTGGTGCGGGCCCCCCTTCCGCGGCCGGCGCGGCCTGTCAGTCTCCCGCATCATGACCGCGTGGGATCAGCAATCGGGAAGGCGGGCCGGAACGATGGCGAAACCGAGGATGGAAGGGTTCGCGACGCCGGCCGAGCTGGGGGAGCGGCGCGCAGGGAAAGGGGCGTTCCTTCTCGGCCAGATCCATCCCGACCACGGCGCGGCGTTTCCGGCCGGCATTACGGACGACCGGCACCTGTTCATGATCGCGGGCAGCCGGGCCGGGAAGGGCGTGACGATGATCATCCCGAACCTGATCCACTGGCCGGGCGGCGTGCTGGTCGTCGATCCAAAGGGGGAGAACGCCTCGATCACGGCGATGCGGCGGGGGGCCGAACCCAAGGCGGCGACGGGAACGGAGGTGAAGCCCGGCAACTTCCTCGGCCAGGACGTCGCGATCCTCGATCCGTTCGGCACAGTGCGGGGACCGGCGCGGCTCTACCGCACGCGCTACGATCCGCTCGGCGATGTCGAGGTCGGCACGGACGAGGAGGCTGCACAGATCCTCGCGCTGGCCGAGGCGATCGTCCTTTCGGAGACGGGAACGGGGGCGCATTTCTCAGAAAGCGCGCAGTCGATCCTGGCGGGCCTGATGGAGGCGGTCCTTCACCGTGAGGAGGAGGGCAGCCGGACGCTGACCGTCTGCCGCGAGAAGACCATCGGCGGCAGCGGGGCACTCCTCACCTATCTGGAAGGTGCGCCAGACACCGATGCGGGCCTCGCGGCCGAGGCCGCGACGCTGCTGGCGAGCGTCGGCGAGGAGGAGGGCGGATCGTTCCTCTCGACACTGTCGCGCCAGCTCAAATGGCTCGCCGATCCGCGGGTGCAGCGGCACCTAA
>NZ_JBBXMW010000038.1:0-19693 GCF_038442325.1 Methylorubrum subtropicum
CGTCAACCCGAACTCGTTCTGGAACCCCTACACGGCCCGCCGCGCCAAGGACGGCTTCTACGGCGGCTTCACCCTCGTCGTGCCGCTCGGCACCCTGCTCGGCCTCGCGCCGGGCTGACGGGCTCACGTCGGGGCCGCGGGCGATCCGCGGCCCCTTTCCAAGAAATCAGTTCAGCGTGGAGGACAACGCCATGATGCACGGCGACATCTCATCGAGCCAGGACAGCGTCGGCGTGGCCGTCGTGAACTACACGATGCCGCGCCTGCATACGAAGGCCGAGGTGATCGAGAACGCGAAGAAGATCGGCGACATGATCGTCGGCATGAAGGCCGGCCTGCCCGGCCTCGATCTCGTGATCTTTCCCGAATACTCGACCCACGGCATCATGTACGACGCCGCCGAGATGTACGAGACCGCCGCCAGCATCCCCGGCGCGGAAACGGAAATCTTCGCCGATGCCTGCCGAAAAGCGAAAGTCTGGGGCGTGTTCTCGCTGACGGGCGAGCGCCACGAGGAGCACCCGCACAAGGCGCCCTACAACACCCTCATCCTGATGAACGATGATGGCGAGATCGTCCAGAAATACCGCAAGATCATGCCCTGGACCCCGATCGAGGGCTGGTATCCGGGTGATCGCACCTACGTCTCGGACGGGCCCAAGGGCCTCAAGATCAGCCTCATCATCTGCGACGACGGCAACTATCCCGAGATCTGGCGCGACTGCGCCATGCGCGGCGCCGAACTCATCATCCGCTGCCAGGGCTATATGTACCCGGCGAAGGAACAGCAGGTGCTGATCTCGAAGGCGATGGCGTTCGCCAACAACACCTACGTTGCGGTGGCCAACGCCGCCGGGTTCGACGGCGTCTACAGCTACTTCGGCCACTCGGCGATCATCGGCTTCGACGGCCGCACGCTCGGCGAGTGCGGCGAGGAGCCGATGGGCATCCAGTACGCGGCGCTGTCGAAGTTCCTGATCCGCGACTTCCGCGCCCACGGCCAGTCGGAGAACCACCTCTTCAAGCTGCTGCACCGCGGCTACACCGGCATGATCAACTCGAAGGAGAACCGGCACGGGATGTCGGAATGCCCCTACGACTTCTACCGCCGCTGGATCGAGGACCCCGACGCCACCCGCGACGCCGTGCGCGCCATCACCCGCTCGAGTGTGGGCACCGAGGAATGCCCGATCGAGGGCATCCCCTTCGTCGGCAAGGGCGAGGGCCCGCCCGACCCGCGGTGATTTTTTTGAGACTTTGCCGTGCCTTAACCTGACCGGCCTTCGACCACCCTCAACGCCCGTCATTCCGGGGCCGCGCAGCGGAACCCGGAATCCACCCGTGATGCGCGGCTACACGATGCGTCGCGGCCAGTCGTGGATTCCGGGTTCGCCTGCGGTGCCCCGGAATGACGGCGGAGGGGGTGAAGGACCGACCTGTTGCCCGGCGGGCGCGGCCGCGCCAGGAAGGGCAAGGGCCGTAGGCCCGCCTTCCGCGAGTTGCGACCATCACCGCCTCCCCACGCCCTCCCGTCCCCCCGCATCGACAGCGCTCGCGCGGCCACGTCGATCTCCATGTCGGCCCAACGGCTGCGACGGGCCCGACGCGGCTGCGCGACATCGCCGAATCCGGCCCCTCGCGCCTGCGCTTCCCCCGGGAGGCCGGGACGATGGAGGGCATCCTGGTCAACACCGCGGGCGGCATCGCCTGCGGCGACGATTTTTCCGTCTCCGCCCGCCTCGATCCAGGCGGCGACCTCGTGCTGACGACGGTCGCGGCGGAAAAGGTCTACCGCTCCGACGGCCCGGTGAGCCACGTGCGCAACCGCCTCGACCTGGGGGAGGGCGCCCGCCTCGCGTGGCTGCCGCAGGAGACGATCCTGTTCGACCGAGCGCGGCTCAGGCGCAGCTTCGAGGCCGATCTCGCCGCGGATTCCAGCCTCCTCGTCGCCGAGATCGTCGCCTTCGGCCGCGCCGCGCGAGGCGAGTTTTTGCAGGAGACGCTGTTCGAGGATGCCTGGCGGGTGCGGCGGAACGCAAAACTCGTCTACGCCGACACGGTGCGGCTGGAGGGCCCGGTCTCGGCGCTGTTGGCACGAGCGGCGATCGGCGGCGGGGCGCGGGCGATGGGCACGATCCTCGACTGTTCGCCCGGCGCCGAAGGCCGGATCGAGGAGGCCCGCGCCTGCCTCGATGCGGCGGGCCCCGGCCCCACCGAGGCCGCCGCGAGCGCCTGGAACGGGCATCTCGTCCTGCGGCTGCTCGGCCCCGAGGTCGGCGCGCTCCGGGAACTGGCGGCCCGCTTCCTCACCGCCTATCGCGGCGTGCCGATGCCGCGCGTCTGGCAGAGCTGAGGCTGGCGCTCGCGCACGCTCCATGCATGATCCGCGAGACATCGAGACAGAACCCGGAGAGCGCCCGTGCTCCTCACCCCCCGCGAGAAAGACAAGCTTCTGGTCGCCATGGCGGCCCAGGTGGCGCGCAACCGGCTGGCGCGGGGGGTGAAGCTCAACCATCCGGAGGCGGTGGCGCTCATCACCGATTTCGTGGTCGAGGGCGCCCGCGACGGGCGCTCGGTCGCCGAGCTGATGCAGGCCGGCGCCCACGTGCTCACCGCCGATCAGGTGATGCCGGGCATCCCCGAGATGATCCACGATATCCAAGTGGAGGCGACCTTCCCCGACGGCACCAAGCTCGTCACCGTCCATCACCCGATCCGCGGCGCGGCTTCCGACGACGTGCCCGGCACGGTGACGACGCTGCCCGGCGCGATCGAGCTCAACGCGGGCGCGCCGCGCACCGTGGTCACGGTCGCCAATACCGGCGACCGGCCGATTCAGGTCGGCTCGCACTACCACTTCTACGAGGTGAACCCCGGCTTGCGGTTCGACCGCGAAAAGGCCCGCGGCCAGCGCCTCGACATCGCGCCGGGCACCGCCGTGCGGTTCGAGCCGGGCTCGACCCGCGACGTGACGCTGGTGCCGCTGTCGGGCACCCGCACCGTCTACGGTTTCCGCGGCGAGGTGATGGGCCGGCTGTGACGTACTTTCCCCACTGGCGCCTCAAGACCTCCGGCGAGGTCGCGCCCGACGAGCGGTTGCCCACCGGGCAGACCCTGGTGCTCGGGCTCCAGCATGTCGTGGCCATGTTCGGCTCGACCGCGCTGGCGCCGATCCTGATGGGGTTCGACCCCAACACCGCGATCCTGTTCTCCGGCATCGGCACGCTGCTGTTCTTCGCGCTGACGGGCGGGCGGCTGCCGTCCTATCTCGGCTCCAGCTTCGCCTTCATCGCCGTGGTGATCGCCGCCACCGGCTACGCGGGCACCGGGCCGAACCCGAATATCGGCGTCGCGCTCGGCGGCATCGTCGCCTGCGGCGCGCTCTACGCGGCCATCGGGGTCGCGGTGCATCTGTCCGGCACCGCCTGGATCGAGCGGCTGATGCCGCCCGTGGTCACCGGCGCCATCGTCGCGGCGATCGGGCTCAACCTCGCGCCGGTGGCCGTGAAGAGCATCTCGGGCTCCGGTTTCGACACCGCGATGGGGCTGGTGACGGCCTTGCTGGTCGGGCTCGTGGCGGTGCGGGGGCGTGGGCTGGCGCGGCGCCTGCCGATCCTGATCGGGGCGGGCGTCGCCTACGGGCTCTACCTCGTCCTCGCCAACGGGCTGGGGCTCGCCAAGCCCATCGATTTCGCCCGGCTCGGCGAGGCCGCCTGGATCGGCCTGCCCCACTTCACGGCGCCGGTCTTCACCGCGCCCGCCATGGTGCTGATCGCGCCGGTCGCGCTCATCCTGGTCGCGGAGAACCTCGGCCATATCAAGGGCATCGCCGCGATGACGGGGCGCGACTACGATCCCCTGATCGGCCGCGGCTTCCTCGCCGACGGGCTCGCCACCATCCTGTCGGGGTTCGGTGGCGGTACCGGCGTGACGACGTACGCCGAGAACATGGGCGTGATGGCGGTCACCCGCATCTACTCGACGCTAGTCTTCGTCGCGGCGGCGGGCTTCGCGATTGGGCTCGGCTTCTCGCCGAAATTCGGCGCCCTGGTGCTGACGATCCCCGGACCGGTCGTCGGCGGGCTGGCGCTCGTGGTGTTCGGCCTGATCGCCGCCACCGGCGGGCGCATCTGGGTGCAGGACCGGACCGACTTCTCCGACGCCCGCAACCTCGTCACCGCCGCGGTCGCGCTGATCGCGGGCGCGGGCGACCTGACGGTGCGGCTCGGCGACTTCGCGCTCGGCGGCATCGGCACCGCGACCTTCGGGGCGATCCTGGTCTACCACCTGCTCGGTTCGGGTCCCGCCGAAGAATCCCGGGTCCGAAGGGCAAGCCCTTCGCGGGTCCAGGGCGGCGCCCTGGTCGGCGAAGCCCATCCCGGGGCTCCGCCCCAGACCCCGCCAAAGGGATGATCCCTTTGGGAACCCGTGACCTTGCCGAGGAGGGATATCGATGAGTACCCAGAGCCCGACCCCGGCCTCGCTGCCGCGTGGCGCCTACGCCGCCATGTTCGGGCCGACGACCGGCGACCGCATCCGGCTCGCCGATACCGGCCTCGTCATCGAGGTCGAGCGTGATCTCACCACCTACGGCGAGGAGGTGAAGTTCGGCGGCGGCAAGGTGATCCGCGACGGCATGGGCCAGAGCCAAGTGACGAACGCCGCGGGCGCGGTCGATACCGTCATCACCAACGCGGTGGTGCTGGACCATTGGGGCATCGTGAAATGCGATGTCGGCCTGAAAGGGGGTCGCATCGTCCGCCTCGGTAAGGCCGGCAACCCGGACATCCAGCCGGGCGTGGACATCGTCGTCGGGCCGGGCACGGAAGTGATTGCGGGTGAAGGAAAAATCCTCACCGCGGGCGGCTTCGACAGTCACATCCACTACATCTGCCCGCAGCAGATCGAGGAGGCGCTCTGTTCCGGCGTCACCACCATGCTGGGCGGCGGCACCGGGCCGGCGCACGGGACGCTCGCCACCACCTGCACGCCGGGCCCCTGGCACCTCGCCCGGATGATCGAGGCCGCCGACCATTTCCCGATGAACCTCGCGTTTGCCGGCAAGGGCAACGCCTCGCTGCCGGGCGCCCTGGAGGAGATGGTGCGGGCCGGTGCCTGCGCGCTGAAACTCCATGAGGATTGGGGCACGACCCCGCAGGCCATCGACACCTGCCTCACGGTGGCCGATGCCCACGACGTTCAGGTGATGATCCACTCCGACACCCTCAACGAGGGCGGCTTCGTCGAGGACACCATCGCCGCCTTCAAGGGCCGCACCATCCACGCCTTCCACACGGAAGGGGCGGGCGGCGGCCACGCGCCGGACATCATGAAAGTAGCGGGGCTCTCGAATGTGCTCCCGTCGTCGACAAACCCTACGAGACCATTCACAAAAAATACCATCGACGAGCATCTCGACATGCTGATGGTGTGCCACCACCTCGACCCGTCGATCCCCGAGGATCTGGCCTTCGCCGAGAGCCGCATCCGCAAGGAGACCATCGCGGCGGAGGACATCCTGCACGACATCGGCGCGCTCTCGATGATGTCCTCCGACAGTCAGGCGATGGGCCGGGTCGGCGAAGTGGTGATCCGCACGTGGCAGACCGCCGACAAGATGAAGCGCCAGCGCGGGAGCCTGCCCGGCGACGCGAGCGGCAACGACAACCTGCGCGCCCGCCGCTACGTCGCGAAATACACGATCAACCCGGCCATCGCCCACGGCGTGTCGCGCCACATCGGCTCGGTCGAGCCCGGAAAACTCGCCGACCTCGTGCTGTGGACGCCCGCCTTCTTCGGCGTGAAGCCCGACCTCGTGCTGAAGGGCGGCATGATCGCCACCGCCCCGATGGGCGACCCCAACGCCTCGATCCCGACGCCCCAGCCGGTGCATTACCGCCCGATGTTCGCCAGTTACGGCCGCGCCCCCTTCGCCACGGCGCTGACCTTCGTCTCGAAAGCCGCAATCGAGGACGGCCTGCGCGAGCGGCTGGGCGTGCAGAAGGAGTTGGTCGCCGTCGAGAACGTGCGCGGCGGCATCTCGAAGAAGAGCATGATCCTCAACGACGCCACCCCGGTGATCGAGATCGACCCCGAGACCTACGACGTGCGCGCCGATGGCGAGCTGCTGGTCTGCGAGCCGGCCGAGGTGGTGCCGATGGCGCAGCGCTACTTCCTGTTCTGAGGTAGGATGGAGGGGACACCCGGAGGCCCGCGATGACGAAGGCCGCGCTGAAACCGCCGCTGACGGCCGATCTCTACGAGACGGACTTCTTCGCCTGGACCCAGGCCCAGGCCGACTTGCTGCGCCAAGGCCGCTTCGACGCGCTCGACCTCGGCCATCTGATCGAGGAGGTGGCGAGCGTGGGCGCGAGCGAGAAGCGCGAGATCAAGAACCGTCTCGCAGTGCTGATCGGACATCTCCTGAAATGGATGTACCAGCCGGGCGCCCGGTCGAGCAGCTGGACCGGCACGATCACCGAGCAGCGGCTTCAGGTGCAGGATATCTTGGAGATGAGCCCGAGCCTGCGGCGCTACCCGGCGGAGGTGTTCTCGCGCGCCTACCTCTCGGGCCGTGTACTCGCCGCCAAGGACACCGGCTTCGATTTCGCCCTGTTTCCCGAGGAGCCGCCCTTCACCGTCGAGCGGGCACTCGATCCGGACTTCCTGCCGCCCGAGCCCGGTCGCATCGCTCTATGATCCGCGCCACCCGCGTCATCCGCCGCGACGCCCTGACCCGCGGCGAGATCGTCGACCGCGTCGTGCTCGATCATGGCGACCGGCATCGTCGCCGCATCGCCATGCGGGGCGTCGGCGGCACCCCGTTCCTGCTCGATCTGCCCCACCCGATCCTGCTCGATGACGGCGACGCGATTGTCCTGTCGGATGGCCGTCTCGTCTGGGTCGAGGCCGCGCCCGAGCGCCTGCTGGAAATCCGGGCGCCGTCCGACCACGCGCTCAAGCGCCTGATCTGGCATATCGGCAACCGGCATATCCCCGCCGAGATCGGGGCGGAGGCGGTGTGGATCGCCGAGGACCACGTGCTCGCCGAGATGGTGCGGGGCTTGGGCGGCAGCGCCGAGCCGGTGGAGCGGCCGTTCCGGCCCGAGGGCGGGGCCTACGAGGGTGGGCACGATCATGGTCACGGTCACGGCCATCACCACCATGATTGAGGCGCTGCGGCTGATGGCGTGGCTGTCGCCGGCCTATCCGGTCGGGGGGTTCGCCTATTCGCACGGGCTCGAATGGGCGGTGGAGACCGGCGCAGTCGCCGACGAGGCGAGTTTGTCGGAGTGGCTCGGCGACGTGCTGGAGCGGGGCTCCGGGCGCAACGACCTGATCCTAGCGTCTCATGCTCACGCTTCGGCCGGGGACGGCGCCGCCCTGGAGGCCGTCAACGACCTCGCCCTGGCGATGGCGCCCTCGCGCGAGTTGCATCTGGAGACGAGCCAGCAGGGCCGCAGCTTCCTCGACGCGACGCTGGCCGCCTGGCCCTGCCCGGGCCTCGATGCGGTCGCGAAAGCGCTCCCTGGCCCGGTGGCGCTGCCGGTGGCGGTCGGCGCGGCGGCCTCCGCCCACGGCATGGCGCGGGGGCCGGTGCTCGCGGCCTACGGCTTCGCCTTCGTCCAGGCCATCGTCTCGGCGGGCTTACGCATCGCGCCGATCGGGCAGGCGGCCGGCACCCGCATCGTCGCGGCGCTCTCGCCCCGCGTGGCGGCGCTCGCCGAGACGGTCGAGCCGCTCGGCCTCGACGCGCTGGGCTCGGCCACGCTTCACGTCGATCTCGGCTCGTTCCGGCACGAGACCCAGTATTCCCGGATCTTTCGCTCATGAGGACGGCATGACTTCCGCCAACGGCCCCGTGAACGGCCCCCTGCGCGTCGGCATCGGCGGCCCCGTCGGCTCCGGCAAGACGGCGCTGATGGAGCAGCTGTGCAAGCGCTTACGCGACGCCTACGACATCTGCGCCATCACCAACGACATCTACACCAAGGAGGATGCCCGCCTCCTGACCGTGGCCGGGGCGCTGCCCGAGGAGCGGATCATGGGCGTCGAGACGGGGGGGTGCCCGCACACGGCGATCCGCGAGGACGCCTCGATCAACCTCGCGGCGGTGGCCGAGATGCGCCGCCGCTTTCCCAGGCTCGACGTGGTGCTGATCGAATCCGGCGGCGACAACCTCGCCGCGACCTTCTCGCCGGAACTGGCCGACATCACCCTCTACGTCATCGACGTGGCGGGCGGCGAAAAAATCCCGCGGAAAGGCGGCCCCGGCATCACCCGCTCCGACCTCCTCGTCGTCAACAAGACCGACCTCGCCCCCCTCGTCGGCGCGGATCTTGCCGTGATGGAGGCCGACACCCGCCGCATGCGGGGAACCCGGCCCTACGTCTTCGCCTCGCTGCGCGAGGGCCACGGCGCCGACACCATCGCCCGCTTCGTCGTCGAGTCCGGCGGACTCGCAAAATGATGTTTATCCGGAGACACCGCATGACCTTCCGCTCGATGCCGCTCGCGGCAGTGCTCGTGCTCCTGCCCGGCGCGGCCTTCGCCCATCCGGGCCACGGCGAGGCGATGGGCTGGGCCGCGGGCTTTGCCCATCCGGTCGGCGGCGCCGACCACATCCTGGCGATGGTCGCGGTCGGGCTCATCGCCGGCCTCGTCGGCGGGCGGGCGCTATGGCTGCTGCCGGCGTCCTTCCTGAGCATGATGACGCTCGGCGCCGGCCTCGCGATGGCGGGCCTCGACCTACCCTTCGTCGAGCCGGCGATCCTCGCCTCCGTCGCGGCGTTTGCCGTGATGGCGGTCTGCGCCCGGCTGATCCCGCTCGCCGCGCTCGCCGGGCTCGTCGGCGCCTTCGCGGTGTTCCACGGCGCGGCGCACGGGGCCGAGATGCCCGAGACGGCCTCCGGCCTCGCCTACGGCCTCGGCTTCCTCGCCGCGACTGCCTTGCTCCACGCCGCCGGCCTCGCCGCCGGGCTCGCCCTGACGTGGGTGCTGCCGCGGGCCGGCGCCGCCCGCCAGGGCGCCTGATCCGGTTCCGGTCGGTCGCGCCGGTCGCCGGTCGCCGGCTCCCCCCGTCATTGCGAGGCGGAACTGACGCAATCCAGGGCGCGACCTTTTCGGAGGGGGCGAGACTGCGCCGACGAAACGGCTGCGTGCGAGCTTTCCCTTGGGAGTGCGGAGCACTGGATTGCGTCAGTTTCGCCTCGCAATGACGGGTTGGGGGTGGGAGCCGACGCGACCCTCCGGACACGGTAGGGCGGGTGTCTCCCGCGGGGCACAGCTCCACCGCTTCACATCCGGCGTTCCAACCGCGCGTTGACGGCGCGGGCGCGCGCCGTGCTAGCGTGGCCGTGACGGTTCCCCTCGGGGATCAAAAGGGAACGCGGTGAGGGTGAAAGCCCGATGCCGCGGCTGCCCCCGCAACTGTGAGCGGCGAGTCCTCCGCCACCTGTGTCACTGGATGCGCCGCATCCGGGAAGACGGTGAGAGGGCGCTGACCCGCGAGCCAGGAGACCTGCCGTCAGCCGTGGTCACACGCGAGGCGCGTCGGGCGGGGTGCACTGATGGGTTGCCGGGGACGGCATCGATCCTGCGAGGCTCGATCCGTCCGCGGCCTCGTTCGCGGTGACGTGCCACTGCCGTTGCCCGAGGCTTCTTTGCCAGTGTCCGATTCCCGACCCCCGACCGTCCTGCGATGGGCGGCGCTCGCCGCCGCGCTGCTGCCCCTCCCGGCGGGCGCGCAGGAGGCCGTCACCCTCGACGAACTCTCCGTCGCCGGGCAGGCGCAGCCGGCCCCCACGATCTTCTCGGCCAGCGCCGGCTATCCCGGCGGCGTCACCGGCATCGGCGGCGCGTTGCAGCCGGTGGCCTCGGCCAGCGGCGGCATCGTCTCCGGCGCGCAGATCAACGCCCGGCCGGTCACCCGCCCCGGCGAGGTGCTGGAAGCGGTGCCGGGCCTCATCGTCACCCAGCATTCGGGGGAGGGGAAGGCCAACCAGTTCTTCCTGCGCGGGTTCAACCTCGACCACGGCACCGACATCGCCCTGTTCGTGGACGGCATGCCGGTCAACATGCGCACCCACGCCCACGGCCAGGGCTATGCCGACCTCAACTTCCTGATCCCCGAACTCGTCGGTGCGGTCGAGTTCCACAAGGGCCCCTACTTCGTGCGCGACGGCGACTTCGCCTCCGCCGGCTCGGTGCGGATCGATTACCTCGACACGGTGGCCAAGAACGTCGCCCTGACCTCGATCGGCTCGTTCGGCTACCGGCGGGCGCTCACCATCGGCTCCGCGCCGCTCGGCGCGGGCAACCTCCTCGTGGCGGGCGAGGCGCAGACCTATGACGGCCCCTGGGACGTGCCGGACCGCCTGAAGAAACTCAACGGCGTGGTGCGCTACAGCCAGGGCACGGCCCTCGACGGGTTTTCCGTCACCGGCATGGCCTATTGGGCGAAGTGGAACGCCACCAACCAGATCCCCGAGCGCGCGGTGGCGGAGGGGTTGATCGGCCGCTTCGGCAGCCTCGATCCGAGCGACGGCGGCGACACCGGCCGCTTCTCGCTGTCGGGCCGCTGGAGCCACACCAGCGAGGCCGGGATCACCCGGGCCAACGCCTACCTCATCCGCTACCGGATGAATCTGTGGAACAACTTCACCTACTTCCTCGACGATCAGACGAAGAATCGGACCGACGGCGACCAGTTCCGCCAGCTCGACGACCGGGTGCTCGGCGGGGCGGAGGTCAGCCACACCGTCCCCGGCGACTTGTTCGGCATGCCGATGGAGAACGAGGTCGGCCTCCAGACCCGCACCGACGCGATGCGGGTCGGGCTGTTCGACACCACGCGGCGGCAGTTCCGGGAGGCCACGCTCGACGACCGGGTGCGGGAGACGAGCGCGTCGTTCTACGCTGAGAACCGGGTGCGCTGGACCGATTGGCTGCGCACCAGCGTGGGCTTTCGCGCCGACGGCTTCTGGGCCGATGTCCGCTCGAACCTCATCGACGGCGCCTCCGGCCGGGCGCGCGACGGCATCGTCAACCCGAAGCTCGGCCTCGTGCTCGGCCCTTGGGCCGATACCGAACTCTACTTGAACTACGGCAGCGGCTTCCACTCGAACGACGTGCGCGGCGTCGTCGCCCCCGGCAATGCGGCGGACGCACTCTTCCTCGTGCCCTCGACCGGCTACGAGGTCGGCCTGCGCAACCGTTCGATCGCCGGCTTGGAGACGGCGCTCGCCCTGTTCCGGCTCGAACTCGCCTCCGAGAACCTGTTCCAGGGCGATTCCGGCACCACCGAGCCGAGCCGCCCGACCCGGCGCTTCGGCGTCGAGTGGACCAACCGCTACGCGCTCACCCCCTGGCTCCAGCTGGAGGGCGACCTGACGGTGACGAATGCGCGCTTCTCCGACCGCGTCCCGGAGGCCGGCCGCCGCATCCCCGAGGCGCCGACCACCATCGCCTCGGCCGGGATCAGCTTCGGCGAGGGCGAGGGCTGGTTCGGGAGCTTGCGCTTCCGCTATTTCGGCCCGCGTCCGCTGATCGAGGACAATTCGGTGCGATCCAGGGCGACCGCGCTCGTCAACGGCCGCATCGGCTACGCCTTCGCCAACGGCGTCAGCCTGTCGCTCGACGTCCTCAACCTCACGAACGCCAAGGCCGACCAGATCACCTACTATTACGAGTCGCGGCTGCGCTCCGAGAAGGAGGGCGTGGAAGACCGCCACTTCCACCCCGTCGAGCCCACCGCCGTGCGGCTGACGCTCGCCGGACGGTTCTGACGAAGGGGAGGGCCGGGCGGGCCCCCCCAAAAAAACCGCCCGGCCCGGTCGGGTTCACACCACGAAGTCGGCGTGGGTGAGGGCGACCTTGTTGTCGAGCACGGCGAACTTCACCGCCGCCCCGCGGCCCGAGCCGTCGGCGTCGTAGAACAGGGAGCCGGTCCGGCTGTCGTAGAGGATGTGGTCGTCGGCATCGACCTTGCCCTTGGCGATGTCCTTGAACTCGCTCGCCTTGAGTTCGCCCGGCGCCAGCGCCGTGAACACGCTCTTGCTCAGCCGGATCGTGTCCTCGGCCGAGAAGTCGGTGATGCGATCGACGTTGTTCGCCCCGAGCGTACTGGCGAACACGAAGCTGTCGGCCCCCTTACCGCCGGTCAGCACGTCGTTGCCGCCCTTGCCCTCGAGTCCGTTGGCGCCCGCGTTGCCGACCAGCGCCTGGCCGAACTCGTTGCCCGAGAGGTTCAGCCGCGCCGTGCCCGTCGAGCCCAGCAGGCTCAGGGATTCGATCTCCTGCCCGCCGGCGAGCGCGTAGTTGCTCGTCGAGAAGATGCGGTCGGAGCCGCCGCGTGCCATCTCGAACACTTGGTCGGTCGAACTGTCGACGAGGTAGAGGTCGTCGCCCGCGCCCCCGTCCAGGGTATCCCTGCCGGCCCCGCCCTCAAGCGTGTCGTTGCCCTCGCCACCCGTCAGCGTGTCGTTGCCGGCCCCGGCCTTCAACGTGTCGTTGCCCGCGCCCCCGGCCAGGATGTCGAAGCCGGCACCACCCGTCAGCGTGTCGTTGCCCGCCTCGCCGTTGAGCCTGTTGTTGCCGGCGAGCGTCACGAAGCGGTCGTTGCCCGATCCGCCGAAGAGCGTGATGTTGCCGATGCCAGTGGTGGTGGTGCCGTCGCCCACGAGCGTGGTGGTGCCCTCGACGCTGGTCATGACGAAGCTGAGCGCCGCGGTGGCGCCGGAGCGGTCGATCACCGCGGTGTCGCCGGCCCCGCCGATCAGCGTGTCGATGCCGCCGGTGCTGCGGATCAGGTCGATCCCGCCGCCGCCGTCGAGGCGGTTGTTGCCGGCGTTGTCGAGGAGCGTGTTGGAAAGGTCGTTGCCGGTGAGGTTGATCGAGGCGGTACCGACGAGTTGCAGAACTTCGACCTCCTGCCCGGCGGCGAGCACGTAGCTGACGGAGGTGCGCAGGGTGTCGGTGCCCTCGCCCGCCCGCTCGAACACCCGGTCGCCGACGTTGTCGATCGTGTAGGTGTCGTTGCCGGCAAGCCCGTAGAGGCTGTCGGCGCCGCCGTCGCCGTCGAGGCCGTTGGCGCCGGCATTGCCGATCAGGGTGTTGGCGAAGCCGTTGCCCTTGAGGCCGCGGGCGGCGGTGCCGGTGGGACCGGCGAGCTTGAGGGTCTCGATCTCCTGGCCGGCGGCCAGCGTGTAGCTGCCGGAGGTGACGACGGTGTCGTTGCCCTGTCCCACGGCCTCGAACACGAGGTCGGCGCCGTTGTCGACGATGTAGGTGTCGTCGCCGCCGCGTCCGTTGAGCCGGCTCGCGCCGCCGTTGCCGATCAGGGTCTGGCCGATCGAGCTGCCGATCAGGGAGAGAGCCGCGGTGGAGCGGTTGTCGGCGAACTTGAGCGTCTCGATCCGGGCCTCGGGATTTAGTCCGAAGCTGGTCGAGGCGATGACGACGTCCGCTCCGGAATCGACGGTCGCGTCATCGACGACGACATCGCCCGAATCATCGACGAGATACGTATCGTTCCCGGCCCCGCCGAGCAGCGTGTCGGCGCCGGCCCCTCCATCGAGAACGTCGTCGCGGAAACTACCGAAGATCCTGTTCTGGAATTCGTTGCCGACGAGCTTGAACGACCTGCCGAGGGCATCGTCCGCGACGAGTTCCTCCACGCTCGATCCGCGCTCCAGCGACCAGTCGATGGTCGTCACGACCGTGTCGATGCCCTCTCCGGCGATCTCGACGACCCGGTCGCCGGCATCCGTGACCCGATACCGGTCGTCGTCCGCGCCGCCGAGCATGACGTCGGCCCCGCGACCGCCGTCCAGGGCGTCGTAGCCGAGGCCGCCTTCGAGGCGATCCGTGCCGTTGCCGCCCACGAGCCGATCGCTGCCGCCGCCGCCGATCAGCGTGTCGTCGCCGTCGAGACCCGTCAGCGTATTGCCGAAGCTGTTTCCGGTGAGGACGTTGGCGAGGGCATTCCCGGTGCCCAGCCGGCCGTTGTCGTGCCAGCGATCGGGATTGTCGGACAGGATCAGGTTCTCGATGTTGTCGGTGAGCGTCCAGTTGAGCGAGCTGACGACGGTGTCGGTGCCGCCGCCCGCCTGCTCCACGATCGCATCGTCGTCGGATCTGACGATGTAGCGGTCGTTGCCGGCCCCGCCGACGAGCCGGTCGGCCCCGTCCCCGCCGTCGAGCACGTCGTCGCCGTCGAGCCCGTAGAGGGTGTTGGCGGCCTCGTTGCCGGTGATGGTGTTGCCGAGCGCGTTGCCGGTGCCGCTCAGCGCGGCGGTGCCGGTGAGCCTCAACTCCTCGACATTCGCCGCCAGCGTCGCCGAGAACGAGGCGAGGGCCGTGTCGCGCCCGGCCCCGGCCGCCTCGACGATCCGGTCGGAGGCGTTGTCGATGTAGTAGATGTCGTCGCCGAGGCCACCGCGCAGGATGTCGTTGCCGAGCCCGCCGTCGAGGACGTCGTTTCCGGCCCCGCCGCTCAGGTCGTCCGCGCCGCGAAAGCCGTACAGCGTGTCGTCGCCGCCCGCGCCGTCGGCCTTGTCGTTGGACGACGACAGCAGCACCAGTTCGCCGGTGCCGTCGCCGATGAAGTTCTGGGCGCCGGAATGGGCTCGGACCTTGACGAGGAAGCTCTCGCTCTCCTCGCCGGGCGTCGCGTCCTTGAGGCCGGTGAGCGTCGCCCGGAAGTCCCCGTCCCGGTCGTAATCGAGCGTCACCGTGATCGGATCGTTCCGGTACTCGTAGAACACGTCCTCGTAGAGGGTGGGGGCCGTTCCGTCGCCCTGCGACACCGACAGGCCGTCGACCGACTGGGCGGATGACCAGCTCGTCACGTCGAGGATGAGGAAGCCCGCATCGTCCACGGCATAGGACGAGTTGCCGAAGGTGACGATGCCGCCGTCGGCGCTGAAGGCGGGCTTGTCGGTGACCGGAACCTCGATCGCGCTGCCGCCCTCCTTGACGAAGGAGAGCGACGTGACGGCGCCGCTGTCGAGCGACTTGAGGAAGACGTCCTGCCGGCCGTTGGTGTCGTTGGCCACGAGGTTGAACGCCGTGCTCTGGAAGGCGACCGACCGGCCGTCGGGCGAGAACACGCCGGCGGTCGAATCGCCGCTGCCGGCCGTGCCGGAGGCCGTTGCGGACACCAGCGTGACGGCGCCTGTGGCAATATTTTTCACATAGACGTTCTCGAAGCCGGCGGTCTCGGTCGAGGTCAGGTTGGTGGCCGTGCTGCTGAAGACGATCCTGCTGCCGTCCGCCGACACGTCGAGGCTGCCGGAGGCGCCGTTCGCCTGCGCCCCCGAGGCCGACTTGGACAGCAGCGTGACCGCGCCCGTCTTGAGGTTCTTCAGGAAGACGTCGGCGACGCCGTTGATGTCGCCCGGAACCAGGTTGCTCGACGTGCTGACGAAGACGACCGAGGTGCCGCCGCTGAGCGCACGGACTTCGGTGATGGTCCCGTTGCCCGCATTCCCCGACGCGCCGGTGTTCAGGAGAGTCGTGGCTTCCGTCCTCGTATCGAACGCCGAGTAGATCCGCTCGTAACCCTCACGTCCCTGCGAGAGGATGATCACCGATTGATCGGCCGCCACCGATTCAGAAAAATAAGTATTTTTACTGTCAAATATAATTTTTTCCTTGTCATTTTTCTGCAAGTCATACCGGTATATAGCTGTCGAGGTGCCGAACGTACTGCTGCTGTAGTAATCTATGTAGTAAAAATACTTCCCATTCGGCGAAAACGCCAGCAATCCGCTTCCATCAGAGCTTGAATCGATCGTCGTCTTTTCGCCCGTGGTCCGATTTTCTATAATGATATCCCGATACCCCCCCGAAGCCGAAAACTTTCCATCGGGCGAGATCAGATCGTCCGACAGACCCCGCCCGGAGAGCGTCCCGAAGACCGGCAGCGACTGATGGCCGAGCTTATAGGTGAAAGGAGAGCTTGCCACGAACCAACCCCCTGCTTCGACGCCGCCGCCGAAATCCGATGCCGCAACGGTCGCACTGCCGTCGTTTCAGGCTTCGCGTGGGTTGTATCCGAGAAACGTCTTGCGGACGAGGGGACCGGGGCGAGGCCGACAGGGAAATCCGGCGGGTCGGGCCGCCGGGCCACAGGAGCCGCCCGCTGCGGTCACCTCGCCGCATCCGGCTCGAAGCCGCCCGGACATGAACTATATGTCTGCCTCCCAAGACAGGAGGCCGCCGTGAGGAAGCCGGAGAAGCCGGGCACGCAGGACAGCAAGACGCAGGCGGGCGGAGCGCTCGGCAACATCGACGAGCAGACCGGCCATCCGGGCAAGGGCACATCGGGCGCGACGATGCGACCGCAGGACAACCCCGACCCGTCGAAGGAGCCGAAGCCGGAAAAACACGGCGACGCCGACAAGCCGCGCTGAAGCCGGGATCGGCTCGTCGGAGCAAGCCGATGCTTCGACCAATCCAACCCTCCCCCTCATCCTGAGGTGCTCCGCGCAGCGGAGCCTCGAAGGAGGACTCCAGGGATCGCGCGCTCCGCTGGAGCCCTCCTTCGAGGCCGCTTCGCGGCACCTCAGGATGAGGGGGTTGGGTGGGACGAATCCGTCGAACGGGCCCCGTCGTTACTCCGCCGCCCGCAGCGGGGCCTCGTCGTCGCCGAGCCAAGCGGCGAGGTCGGCCCTTGCGCGGTCGGTCAGGGCCCGCTTCTTCAGCGCCGCCTTCTCGGGGCCGCGCAGGCGCTTGCCCGTCTCGTTGCGCGGCATCCGCTCGAGCGGCGGGAACAGCCCGAAATTGACGTTCATCGGCTGGAACGAGCGCGGCGCGTTGGACTCGGCCTCCGCGCCCGCCTCGACATGCCCGCCGGTGATGTGGGCGATCAGCGCGCCGAGCGCCGTCGTCGGGGGGAGGGGAGCCAGCCGCTCGCCCGCCGTCTCGGCCAGGGCGTAGCGGCCCGCCATCAGCCCGACCGCGGCGCTCTCGACATAGCCCTCGCAGCCGGTGATCTGGCCGGCGAAGCGAAGGCTCGGCCGCGCCTTCAGCCGCAGGGTCGCGTCGAGCAGGCGCGGGGAATCGAGGTAGGTGTTGCGGTGCAGCCCCCCGAGGCGGGCGAACTCGGCGTTCTCCAGCCCCGGAATCGTGCGGAAGATGCGCACCTGCTCGGCGTGCCGCAGCTTGGTCTGGAAGCCCACCATGTTGAACAGCGTGCCGAGGGCGTTGTCCTGGCGCAGCTGGACGATGGCGCAGGGCTTCACCGTCGGATCGTGCGGGTTGGTCAGCCCCACCGGCTTCATCGGGCCGTGGCGCAGGGTCTCGGGGCCGCGCTCGGCCATCACCTCGATCGGCAGGCAGCCGTCGAAATAGGGGGTCGTGGCCTCCCATTCCTTGAACGAGGTTTTTTCGCCCGCGATCAGGGCGGCGATGAAGGCGTCGTACTGAGCCCGGTCCATCGGGCAGTTGAGGTAGTCGGCGCCCGTGCCGCCCGGCCCGGCCTTGTCGTAGCGCGACTGGAACCACGCCTTGCCCATGTCGATCGAGTCGCGGTGGACGATCGGGGCGATGGCGTCGAAGAAGGCGAGCGAATCCTTGCCGGTGAGCGCGGCCACCGCCTCGGCCAAAGCCGGGGAGGTGAGGGGGCCGGTGGCCAGGATAGTCGGGCCCCATTCCTCGGGCGGCAGGCCGGCGACCTCTTCGCGCACGATCGTCACGTTCGGATGCGCTTCGAGCGCCGCGGTGACGGCCTGCGAAAAAGCCTCGCGATCGACCGCGAGCGCCCCGCCCGCGGGCACTTGGTTGGCGTCGGCCGCGCGCATGATCAGGGAGCCCAAGCGCCGCATCTCCTGATGCAGCAGGCCGACCGCGTTGCCGTTGGCGTCGTCCGAGCGGAACGAGTTCGAGCAGACGAGTTCGGCGAGGCCCTCGGTGTGGTGGGCCTCGGTGGCGCGCTGCGGCCGCATCTCGTGCAGCACCACGCGCCCGCCGCCCTCGGCGATCTGCCACGCGGCCTCGGAGCCGGCGAGCCCGCCGCCGACGATATGGATCGGGTCCGTCATCGCGACGGGATAGAATCTTGCGCGCCCGCGATCAATGCGGCCCGTGGGCCGGGGCGCGGCGACCCCGTGGCCGGCAAAAGCGCGCGCGGGGGCGGCAATCGCCGCCGCCGACGCAGCCGTGCCTTGTCAGGGCGGGCCGGGGGCGTCATCGCTGGGGGGAGGGCCCGGCGATGCACCGGGCCGCATCGGGATCGCATCATGTCGGACGGCCCCCATCCGAATCCTCCCGCCGACGAGGCCGCCGGGAAAGACCAGGGTGATACCTTAGAGATCCACCCCGCGGCGGATGCCGCGGACGACGCCCCTGCGGAGGCGCGCGCGGACGAGGCAGGCCCGGACGCGGACCACTCGGATCGGGACGCGGATCGCGAAGAACCGGCGCCCGAGGCCGCCCCCGTCGCCGAGGCGGTGCCGCCCCACGCCTTCGCCAGCTTCGTCGCCGGCACGCAGTTGGCGACCGTGGACGGCCCGGTGGCGGTGGAGGCGCTGAGCGTCGGCACCCTGCTCGTGACCGCGGGCGGCCTGCAGCGCCCGATCCGCTGGATCGGCCAGCGCACGGTCTCCTGCCAGGGTCGCGCCGAGCTGCAGCCGGTGCGCATCGCGGCGCACGCCTTCGGCGACCGCCGTCCGGAGCGCGACCTCCTCGTCGCCCCCGATCACGGCCTCTGCCTCGACGTGCTCGGCGAGGTGCTGATTCCGGCCGCACGCCTCGTCAACGGCACGACGCTCGCCCGGGTCCCCCTGGAGAGCGTCACCTACTGGCACGTGGAACTCGCCGGCCACGACATCCTCCTGGCCGAGGGCCAGCCCGTCGAGAGCTGCCGCGACACCGGCCACCGCCGCCTCTTCACCGCGGTCGGCGACGGCCACGCCCCGCCCTCGGAGACCGCGGTCCGGCTGGCGCCGACCGGCCCCTGCCGCCCGGTCCACGAGGAGGGCGTGATGATCGAGGTGCTGCGCACCCGGCTGTCGGACCGCGCCCGCTCGCTCGGCTGGCGCCTGTCGGAGGCGTCGCTGGCCGGGCTGCACCTCGTCGCCGACGGTCAGACGATCCAGCCCGACATCGACGGCCTCGTCGTCCGCTTCGTGCTGCCGACGGAGGCGCGCGAGGTGCGCCTCGTCAGCGACACCAGCGTGCCGGCCCATGTCCTGCCGGGCTCCAGCGACGGGCGGCGGCTCGGCGTGGCGGTGGCCGACCTCACGATCGACGACGGCCTGACCGGCCTGCGCCGGATCGCCCTCGACGATCCGCGCCTCGGGGCGGGCTTCCACCCGCTCGACGGCAGCGGGGAGGCGCGCTGGCGCTGGACCGACGGCGCCGCCGTGCTGCCGGCCGAGCTGTGGCAGGGCTGCCGCGGCATGGTGTTTCTGCGGATCACCCTGTCCTGCCCGGCCCTGCCCCGCTGGATCAGCCCGCGCGAGGCGGCCGGCATCGTCGATCTCGCCGGATTCCGGCGTCCGTAACAGAGCGAAGTGACTGCTTTCGGACGCAACGCCACCGCCGCATCCCTCCCCCCTCTGCGGGCAGGGCTATCGCATTTGGGTGATGAGGTCGGCGAGGAAGTCGTCGTCCCATCCGGCCAGTTGCCGCTTGGTGTGCAAGGAGCCCTTAGCGGTGTCCTGGCGCAGGATGGCGAGGGCCAGGCGGC
>NZ_JBBXMW010000039.1:0-18871 GCF_038442325.1 Methylorubrum subtropicum
ACCCTGCACTTCCAGCATCGATCACCTCCTGTCTATAAGGAGGCGTCAACGCATGGCCTTCAACGCGGATCGACGCGCCGAAAAGTCATATGCGATAGCCCTGCCGCAAGGGGGAGGGGACCCGCGTTCAATACGGCTTCGTCAGCGGGGCCCGCCTCCGAACCCGCCCGGACCGCCGCCTCCGCCGAAGCTGCCCGGCCCGCCGCCGAAGCCGCCGGGGCCGCCGCCTCCGAAGGCGCCGCCGAACCCGACGCCGCCGGGGCGAGGTCCGCTGAAGCCCGGCGGGCCGCCGCCGAAGCCGCCCGGCGGGGGGGCACCGTAACCGCCGCCGCCAAACCCGCCGCCTGGGCCGGGCGGGGCCCGCGTGTCGATCGGGAAGTTGCCGCCGCGGCCCGGGCTGAGGCCGCCGGCCGGCTCGCGTCCGCCGGGCCGGACGGACGGTGCATCGACTCCGCCCGGACGGCCGCCCGGCGGCCCGTTCCCCGGCAGGCCGCCGCCGGGGCGTCCGCCGCCCGCGGGGCCGCCGTTGAGGGGTCCGCCGCGAGGGGACGCGCCGTCGCGCACGGATTCGATCGTCATGCGCCCGTCGCGGGCGATGCCCGCCTCGATCACCGCCGGGCCGGCGCCCGGCAGCGCGCCGGGACCGGCCCGGCCCGCCACCGCGAGGCCGGAGCCGAGGCGCAGACCTCGTTCACCCGGCACGACGTAGCCCTCGACCGAGGCGCGACCGAGCCCCGCCGGGAACGGACGGCTGAGGTCGCGGGCCGTGGTCACCGAGAAGCCGGCCCCGTCGGCCCGCCCCTCGACCGACACGCGCCGCCCCGACAACCCGGGCTTGAGGCCGTCGAGGGCGAGGGCGCCGATGCGGACCACACCGTCGGGGCCGCGCCGCACCGGGCCGGCGACGCGGTCCGGCCCGTCGGGGCGGGGCTCGATCAGGCTCGCCACGATGGTGCCGTCGCCCCGGCGCAACCCGCTCACCGCCACCCGCGCGCCGACCGCGAAACCCTGTTCGGAGGCGAGGCCCGCGGTCGCGACCGTCTGGCCGAGCACCGTCAGGCGGCCGGGGGCGACCGCCTCGACCGGGCCGACCACCTCGCACGTCACCGCGATGGCCCGCGTGCTCAAGCGATCCTCGGCCCCGCGGGCGACGACGCGCACGACGTGGCCGACGCGCAGGTCCGCCGCGCGGGCCGGGCGCCCGTCGATGGTGACGCGCACGTCGGCCGGGTAGGCGATGCGCAACCCGTTGACCCAGACGGAGCCGAACCGGCGGATCGTGCCGATCACCCCCGTCCCGCCGAGGCCGCGGTCCCCGCCGGGCAGCTCGTCGGGCTCGGGCCGCGCCCCGGTGCCACTGATCCCGCGATCCTGCGGCGGCTCGGCCCCGGTCTGGGGCCGGACGGGATGCGGCCACGCCAGTGCGGTGCCCGCGAGCAGCGCCAGCAGCCCGCGGCGGGTCGGGTGCGCGGGCCGGCTCACGGCGCGCCGGCCTTCTCGGCCTCGGGCGCCTCCACGGCCTCGCGAAAAATGTAGATCCCGAAGTTCCAGCGGTGGCGTCCGCCCGGATCGTCGGCGCAGGCCGCGTGCGCCTCGGCGTTGGCCTGCTTGAGCGCGTCCATGGCGATGACCCGCGCCCGCTCCTCCAGCCGCCCGGCGAGGGCTTCGGACAGCCCATCGTAGTGGACGGCGCGTTCGAGGAAGCGGGGGGCGGGGCCGGAAATGTTCTCGACCGCCGCCGCGAGATGGTCGTGCAGGTTGCGGCCGAAATAGTAGAGCTGCGGCTCGCCCCCGCCACGGGGCAGGTAGGCCGATTCGAGGAGCTGCACCCGGCCTTGCGGATCGAGCGCCGCCACGCCGCGGTCGAGCCATTCGTCGAGCACGGCGCGGGGGCGCACGTCCTTGGTGACGCCCGCGACCAGGGTCTCGAACGAGGGCGCGCCGGGCTCGGCCGTGCGCGGCAGCGGCAGCGGGTGCCCGTGGCCGTCGGTGAAGTCGGGCGCGGCGAGCCAGCGGGCGACGATCCGGCTCGTGCGCGAGACGGTGGCCGGCACCCGGCTCACCGGGGCGCCCGCGCCGCGCAGGCGCCGCACCTCCTTGCGGTGGATGCCGGTGAGCAGGCTGACGCGGCTGTCGGTCTGCTCCTTGCCGGGGAGCGCGAAGTCGTACTCGGCGACGTTTACGTAGAGTTCGCGCAGCAGATCCGTCAGCGCCGGGAAGGTGATGCCTCGGCGGACCAGCAGCCGCACCAGCGGGCGCAGCAGACGGGCCACCGGCCCGTGCAGGGCGGCGCCGTCCGGGCTCGGAGCGGGGTCGGACGTCTCTGACATCGCCCGACCTTAGCGTCGGGGGTGTGGGACACAATCCCACGAGGTGCGCTCCGGCACCGTTGCAAAGTGTTTTCCCCGTTGACGTGGGATTTTTGCACACGCATATTTTCGTGGTCAATTTTCCCACGAGATTGAAGGGCGAGACAATGCGGGAACTGAGGCCTCTTCTCGCGGCCAATTCGGCGCCGCTGGTGCTGGCGCCCGCGCCGTGTCCGCGCCTCGACGGTTCGCTGCGTCCGCTCTGCCGCGGGTTGGTGCTCGCCGCGGCCCTCGGCCTGCCTGCGCTGGGGGCGCTCGCGGCGGATCGCTTGGCCGAGCGCGGCCCGGCGCCCGTGCGCCTCGCCCTCGCGACGGGCGCCGTCCGATGAGGCCGGCGCTCGCCGCCCGCCCGATGCCCCGCTTCGACGGCCGCGAACCCTGCGGCGGCGAGACGGTGCTCGACCTCGCGCTCTGCCTGATCCTGGCGATCGCCGTGGTGGGCCTGCTGCTGCTGGCGCTCTGAGCGGCCGTTCGGCCTACGCGGTCCTACCCGTTGCCGATCGGCAGGTCGGGCGCCCGGTCCATCGGCGCGCCGTCGTAGCCTTCGAACCAGGCCGCGCGCTCGGGCGTGTTCTGCCCGTAGGGACAGGCGTCGCGGGGCCGCCCCTGGGCCCGCGCGCGGGCGCCCTCGGAGATCGCCGCGTCGGCGGAGGCGTGCGGATCGGTGTCGCTCATGCACAGGATATGGCGCGCGGCGAGCCCGAGGCGATGCCCTCAGCCGAGCGCCCGCCACAAAGCATCCGCGGCCAGCCCCACGAACAGGATCAGCCCGGCGTCGCGGTTCGAGCGGAACAGGGTGAGGGCGAGCCGCCCGTCGCGCGGGGAGAGCCGCCAAACCTGCTGGCCGAGATGGGCGGAAAACAGCGCGAGGCCGAGCCAGCCGAGGGGGCCGGCGCCGGCGCCGAGGAGGGCCGGCACCATCAGGGCGGCGGCGAGCGCGTAGCAGAGGCCGACCAGGGGTTTCAACTGGCTGCCGAACAGGCGGGCCGAGGACTTGATGCCGGCGATCTCGTCGTCCTCGATGTCCTGCACCGCGTAGATCGTGTCGTAGCCGACGATCCAGGCGACCGTGCCGGCGTAGAGCCACAGGGCCGGGGCCTCGACGCGCCCGAACACGGCGACCCAGCCCATCAGCGCGCCCCAGGCGAAGGCCAGCCCGAGCACGCCCTGGGGCAGCGGCATGATCCGCTTCATGAACGGGTAGATCGCCACCGGCGCCAGCGAGAGCATCCCGACGAGGATCGCCGTGCGGTTGAACTGCAGCAGCACGCAGAAACCCACCAGCGCCTGCGCCACGAGGAAGGCGGCGGCGGCCTTGGTGCTCACCTGCCCCGAGGGCAGCGGGCGCGAGCGGGTGCGCTCGACCTGGGCGTCGAGGTCGCGGTCGGCGATGTCGTTGTAGGTCGAGCCGGCGCCGCGCATCGCCACAGCGCCGATCAGGAACAGCCCGAGATGGAGCGGATCGGGCGCGCGTCCCGCGGCGATGCCGGCGAGTGCCGCCGACCACCAGCACGGCAGCAGCAGCAGCCACCAGCCGACCGGCCGCTCGATCCGGGCGAGGCGCAGATAGGGCCGGGCGCGGGCCGGCGCGAGCCGATCGACCCAGTGGCCGGCGACCGCGTCGGCGACGCGGCCGGCGTCAGGATGGGGAGGCAAGTAAGGGGCGCTTACAGAGCCCCTTGGGGCATCTTGAAGCTGCCGGTCAGGCCGGGACCGCCGAGCAGGCCGCCGCCACCGCCGCCGTTCTGGGCCTGGGCGCGGGCCTGGGCCTCCATCTTGGTGGCCTGGGCCGCCATGTTGCAGACCTTGGAGCGGATGTCGCCGACGCGCTTGTGGTCGGCCTGGAAGCCCTCGGCGAAGGAGTCGGGAATCGAGCACCATTCCTTGTTGGCGGCGATCCACTTGATGCCGGCGACGCCGTTGGACTGGAGCTGGCCGAACAGGGCACAGGCCTGCTGCGGCGTCATCTTCTGCTTCGAGTTCGAGGCGGCGTTGGCCTTGCCGACGAGGTTCTTGCGCTCCAGCAGCGTCTTCTGGATCGCGCTGCAATCGGTGCCGCCCTGGGGCGGCGCCGGGGCCGGCGTCGTGGTGGTCGGCATCGGCATGCTCATTGGCGGGGCGACGGGCGCCGGCTCGGCGTTGGCCTCCATCGAGGGGGCCGGCATCTGGCCGAAGGCGCCCTGCGCCAGCGCCGGGCCGGACAGGAGCGCGAGGGTCACCAGCGAAGCGGCGATCTTGGTGAAGGCGGCAGACGGCGCAGTCATGAGGGCTCGGTCCTTTCCCTGTCGGCCGCGGCGGGTGTCGTCCCCGCTTCTCGCAGCCCCACCCGATGGCGGCTCCCGGCGCGGCGTGCGCGCCCCGAATTCGCCGATCAGGCCTTGCGATGTTTCGTAAGTTTGTTCCTGCACGGGAATGTGGCGCCAATGGTGCCGCGGCCTCCCAAGCGGTCTAGGCCGTGGGCAAAAGGCGGAAAAAAGGGTAGTGTTGCGGAACGGCACCACCTCCCGCGATTGACAGCGCCGGGCCCTCACGCGAGGAGGCCGGCATGGCCCTCTACGACTTCACCGCGCCGCGCCTGTTCGTCGAGGCGGACTTGGCGGAGGGGCGCGTCCTGCCCCTGGAGCGGGCGCAGGCCAACTACCTGCTCACCGTGCTGCGCAAGGCCGAGGGCGAGCCGGTGCTGCTGTTCAACGGCCGCGACGGCGAGTGGCGCGCCGCCATCCTCCCCAACGGCCGCAAGAGCGCCGACCTGACGGTGGTGGAGCGCACGCGCCCCCAGCCGGCCCCGCCGGACCTGCATTACCTGTTCGCCCCCCTGAAGACCGGCCGGCTCGACTACATGGCCCAGAAGGCGGTGGAGATGGGCGCGGGCACGCTGCGCCCGGTCTTCACCCGCTTCACCCAAGGCGAGCGGATCAAGCTCGATCGCTTGCGCGCCAATGCGATCGAGGCCGCCGAGCAATGCGGCATCCTGGCGATCCCGGCCATCGCCGAGCCCGAGCGCCTGCCCGCGGCGCTCGACGCGCTGGAGCCCGAGCGCCTGCTGGTGTTCTGCGACGAGGACGCCCCCGTCGCCGACCCGGTCGCGGCGCTCCGCGGCGCCACCGATGGAAAGACCCCGCCGCTCGCCGTGCTGGTCGGCCCCGAGGGCGGGTTTCACGCGGAGGAGCGGGCCCTGATCGCGGCGCGGCCGAACACGGTGGCGCTCTCGCTCGGCCCCCGCATCCTGCGGGCGGATACCGCGGCGGTCGCCGTCATGGCGCTGGTGCAGGCGGTGCTGGGAGATGCGCGGTAGGGGATCGGAGGCGGCGTACCGGGCCTTCCGCCCTTGCTTCTACCCTCCGCCGTCATTCCGGGGCGCCGCAGGCGAACCCGGAATCCACCCGTGATGCGCGAAGCCCGGCTGAAGCCGAACCGTCGCGGCCAGTCGTGGATTCCGGGTTCCGCTGCGCGGCCCCGGAATGACGGGAAAGGGATCGATATTCCTCGGTCGGCTCACGGCCATCCCGCCATACCGGCACCGTGACGCCCCTCCGCGTTGTCGGCTCTTGCGGCCTGCTCTAAGGACACGACATCTCCGGCGTGGCCGATCGCGGGCCCGGTCTTCAGGATCGGGCCTTTTTTCGCGCCTTTGCCCCACCACCGGCTGACGAGGCAGCGCATGGCGCGCGACACGTCCGACACGACCCCGCTGACTTCGCGCGACGAACTGATCGCGTGGTTCTCCGACGGCGAGAAGCCGGCGACGCGCTTCGCGCTCGGCACGGAACACGAAAAGATTCCGTTCTACACGGCCGACCGCACGCCGGTGCCCTACGAGGGTGAGCGCGGCATCCGGGCGTTGCTCGAAAACCTCGGCCGCGAGACCGGCTGGGAGCCGATCCTGGACGGGGCCCACATCATCGGGCTCGCCAACAACGAGGGCGGCGGGGCGATCTCGATCGAGCCCGGCGGGCAGTTCGAGCTGTCCGGCGCGCCGCTGCCCGACGTGCATGCCAGCGTGGCCGAACTCGACGAGCATCTGGCGGCCACGCGCCGCGCGGCCGAGCCGCTCGGCATCGGCTTCCTCGATCTCGGCATGAGCCCGAAATGGACGCGCGAGGGCACGCCGTTCATGCCGAAAAGCCGCTACCGCATCATGCGCGGCTACATGCCGAAGGTGGGCACACTCGGCCTCGACATGATGCTGCGCACCGCGACCGTGCAGGTGAACCTCGATTTCTCCTCCGAGTCCGACATGGTGCGCAAACTGCGCGTCGGCCTCGCGCTCCAGCCGGTGGCGACCGCCTTGTTCGCCAACTCGCCCTTCACCGACGGGCGGCCGAACGGCTTCCTGTCGCGCCGCTCCGAGATCTGGCGCGATACGGATGCCGACCGCACCGGCATGTTCCCGCAGGCCTTCGAGGACGGGTTCGGCTACGAACAGTACGTCGACTGGCTGCTCGACGTGCCGATGTACTTCGTCAAGCGCGGCGAGACCTACCACGACGTCTCCGGCGCCTCGTTCCGCGACCTGATGGAGGGGCGCCTGCCTCAACTCCCCGGCGAGCGGGCCACCGTGTCGGACTGGGCCAACCACGCCTCCACCGTCTTCCCCGAGGTGCGGCTGAAGCGCTTCCTCGAGATGCGCGGCGCCGATGTCGGCGGGCCGGCGATGATCGCGGCGCAGACCGCGCTCTGGGCCGGGCTGCTCTACGACGAGAGCGCGGTTTCCGCCGCCTGGGACCTCGTGCGCGGCTGGACCGCGTCCGAGCGCGAGGCCCTGCGCGCCGCGGTGCCGCGGCTCGGGCTCGCGGCCTGCATCGGCGGGCGCAGCCTCGGCGCGGTGGCGGCGGAGGCGCTCACCATCGCCCGGGCCGGCCTGCAGGCACGCGCCCGCCGCGACGCGTCGGGCCGGGACGAGGCGATCTATCTCCAGCCGCTGGAGGCCATCGTCGCCGCCGGGCGCAGCCGGGCCGAGGAGTTGTTGGCCGCCTACGAGGGCGAATGGGCCAAATGTGTCGATCCGGCTTTTTCGGAGTGCACGTTCTGAGGCGCCCGCCGATCCCGGCGAAATCGCGCCGACGCACCGGAATGTGCGGCCGGGCACATTTTGCTCACGGCCGCGTTCGGGCGATGGAACGCAAATCCTAACAAAAAGTTCCTGAGGGTCTCGTGACACCTCAGGAGAACCCCCATGTCGTCGCGCATCACGACCCTGATGCTGGCCGGCCTCGCCATCACCGGTCTGGCCGTCGTCGGAACCGCCCCCGCCGCCCAGGCCGCGCCGCTCCCGGCGCTGACCGGCGACCTCGTCGGCGGCACCAAGACCACCGTCGATCACGTCGGCTGGCGCCGCGGTTACTACGGCGGCGGCTACGGCTATCGGCGCCGCGGCAATGTCGGCGGCGCGCTGTTCGCGGGCGCGGCCCTCGGCCTGATCGGCGGCGCGCTCGCCGCGAGCGCGGCCCCGCGCTACGGCTATTACGGCGGCGGATACGGCTACCCGGCCTACGGCTACGGCGGCTACGGCTATGCCCGCCCGGTCTACTATTCCCGCCCGGCCTATTACGGCGGTTACGGCTACCCGGCCTATGGCGGGTACGGCGGCTATTACGGCTGGTAATTAAGACGCCTTCCGCGAAGAGCTTTTCAGGGCCCCGTCGGCGCAAGCCGGCGGGGTTTTTCCGTGCTATGGGCCGGCGCGATGTCCGACGCCCCGATCGACCTCGACCTGAGCGGGCTCAAATGCCCCCTGCCGGCGCTGCGCACCCGCAAGGCCCTGCGGTCTCTGGCGCCGGGCGGGCGGTTGCGCGTCACCTGCACCGATCCGCTGGCGGGCATCGACATCCCCCACGCCGTGCGCGAGGAAGGCGCCGCGCTGGAAGCGCAGGAGCGCGACGGCGCCGCCTTCCGCTTCCTGATCCGCCGACAGGCTTGAGGACGAATCATGGCCGACAGCCCCCTCCCGAAGATCCGCGGCACCCGCACGGTCCATGACGGCTGGGCGAGCTTCCTCATCGCCGACGTCACCCTGCCCGACGGGCACGAGGCCACCCGCGAGATCGAGGACCACGGCGAGGCGGTCTGCGTGCTGCCCTACGACGCCGCGCGCCGGGTCGCCCTGGTGATCCGCCAGTTCCGGGCCCCGCCCTTCTTCGCCGCCGCCGTGCCGGAGATGCTGGAGGCCCCCGCCGGCCTCCTCGACGAGCCCGACCCGCAGGCGGGCGCCCGCCGCGAGGCGTTCGAGGAGACCGGCGTGCGCCTCGCCGCGCTGGAGCCGGTCGCCACGGTCTGGACCATGCCCGGTGTCTCGACCGAGCGGATGCACCTGTTCCTCGGCCCCTACACCCCCGCCGACCGCGAGGGCGCGGGCGGCGGCCTGGCCGAGGAGCACGAGGGCATCACCGTCACGGAGATGCCGCTCGCCGACCTCGCCGCGCTCGCGGAGGCCGGCGAACTCACCGACCTGAAGACCTACACCCTGGTCCAGGCCCTGCGCCTGCGGCGGCCGGAGTTGTTCGGCTGATTTTTTGTAGACGACTTACGCATCACCCTAAAACACCACCGTCATTCCGGGGCCGCGAAGCGGAACCCGGAATCCACGACTGGCCGCGACGGCTCGGCTGCGACCGGGCACCGCGCATCACGGGTGGATTGCACGCCTCCAGCGCGCCCCTTCGGGTCCGGGTTCCGCTGACGCGGCCCCGGAATGACGGCGGTGGGAAGCGGCGTCGGCGGTGAAACCGCCGCCCCTGCCCGGACTTTGTGCCGGCCCGAGCCTTGCCGGAAGGGCGGCGCCGGCTATCATTCCGGAGGCGGAACGGGGCCAGGGGCTTTGCTCGCGTCCGGCCCCGCGCCGGGCCGGCGCCCTTTTCGAACGGCACCCGTCGCCTGGGAGACGTTCATGCTGTTCTTCATCGGGATCGCCTGTCCCTGGCTCATCGTCTCCGGCCTGATGCTGATGTGGCATCGCCGCGCCGAGGAACTGAACGCGAAGCGCGACTGATCCCGATCCCCGCTCCGCTAGGTTCTTGTACCGCATCGGCTTTTGCCGAAAGCCGGTTCCCACCTTTCGGGCCGATGCTCTGGCCTTTCGTCACCCCCGCTCGAACCGGACGCCGAGTTCCGGGTTCACTGCGGGCGCAAGCGCGCGCCCGTCGGGCGCGGCTTCCGTGAAGAAAGCGCAGTGGAGTCGGACATGGACATCGCCCTCGACAAGGTCACCGAGATCATCCTGCGGCTGCGGGCGGTCGAGGCGAAGGAAGGGGCGACCGACCCGGATTCGGGCTCGAACCCGGTCGATGACGGGGCGGCCGACGTGCTCGTCGGCGGC
Source organism: Methylorubrum subtropicum (assembly GCF_038442325.1). Classification (NCBI taxonomy): domain Bacteria; kingdom Pseudomonadati; phylum Pseudomonadota; class Alphaproteobacteria; order Hyphomicrobiales; family Methylobacteriaceae; genus Methylorubrum; species Methylorubrum subtropicum. The sequence goes on from NZ_JBBXMW010000039.1 coordinate 9,685, forward strand.
ACCGACGACGCCACCGAGCAGGAGATCGCCTCGGCCATCGCCGGCCTCAACGAGGACGAGCGCAGCAACTTGATGGCCCTGCTTTATATCGGCCGCGGCGATCTGGAGGCCGCGGAATGGGGCGAGGCGGTGCGCATGGCCAAGGAACGCGAGGTCGCGGGCGACAGCCCCGTGCGCGAACTGCTCGGCACGCCGGACGCGGCGGCCCTGTTGGAGGAAGGCCTCGACAGCCTCGGCATCGCGATGGACGCGCCGGAGGCGTAACGCGAAAAAGGGGGCCGGATGCCTGAGCATCCGGCCCCCTTTTTCGTCAGGGCTCGCAGGCCAGCACCTTGGCGCCGACGGCGACGAACTCGGCGGTCGTGCGCAGGTCCTGGCGCAGGCGCGGCGTGTGGGCCACCAGCGAGGCCTCGCGCTCCAGTTGGTCGTTGCAGGCGCAGGAGGGCAGGCCCTGGCCGACCGGCGGCGAGCAGGCGTCGTGGTGCATGCAGGCCCGGTCGAGGGCGTCCACCGGCGGCAGGCCGGCGCCGCGGCTGCCGGGGCCGCAATAGTTGCCGTGGAACACCAGCGCGCCCTTCGGCAGCCCCGAGCCGAGCTTGGGCGCCGCCGGCATCTCGATCTCGGGCGCGTCGTCCGGCGCGACGATGTCCTGCGCCGAGGCTGCGAGCGGGGCGCAGACGAGGGCGGTCGCGAGCGACAGCCGCCGGATCGCCGGATGCAATGAGGGAATGGGCAAGGTCGTACTCTCCGTTCGAAACGCTCCCCTCGCAGCCCTCCGGCCGGCGCGACCGTTGCCGTCGCCGCGGGGCCGACTGAGCCGTTTCAACGGTTGTTTCCGGCCATGGTTCATTTCGGCACGTGCACCGCACCATTCGGGCCCGCCGGAGACGGATCGAAGCGGCGAACCAGGGGCCTTCGTCTCGGCCGGACGAAGCGGCCCGACCGGACGGTGGGCGTCCGGGTTTTTCGTCAGAACACCGTCTCACCCCCGCGAAAACAGCTCGTTCTCGCCGCGATGGATGCAGGGCCGGGCCGGCAGGCGGGTGGCCTTGCGGCGGGTGAGGAAGCGGGGGCGGCGACCGCTGAGCGAGCCGTTGCGGCGGCGCTGGCGGCTGCGGCCGAGCGCGAGGCGGCCAATCTGCTGCGAGACCGGGACGAGGCTGCCGTCCTCGCGCAGCAACATCCGGGTCAGCCCACCCTTGGCCGAGAGGTCGCGCCACTGCGCCACCACGTCCTCCTCGGTGAAGCCGGCAAGCCGCATCAGCACCTCGCCCTCGGCATCGACGAGCAGCAGCGCGAAGCGATCCTCGCCGGTGATCTCGGCCGCGTCGTCGTCGAAGGCGAGCGCCGCACCGACCGGGACGGCGTGACCCTTGCCGAGGACCGGCAGCGGCGTCGGGGCGATGGTGAGGACCGAACGGATCGCATCGTCTTCGTTCGCGGCCGGGCAGTCCAGAGCGGGGATCTCGAAAGTCATCATCGGTTCGATGCCTTGTCCTGGGTCGCGGTCTCTGGCGGACGCGCTGTCATGACAAGCATATGGCCCCACCGCACCCCCCAGGCGCCTTAAGAGTGAGCGTTAAGCGATGGTGGACGGCCCCGAAGTCTCCGGAATGCTCAACGGACCGTTTTCGCGATCGGTGAAAGACCGGTGTATCGCCGGGCGACGCCGCACCGCGGCACGGCAGGGATGCGACGGCGCGTCCTTGTGAGGGAAGCGGCTTCGCCCTTAAAACGAAAAGACGCCGCCGGCCTCCCGCGGCGCACATCATTGCAAGCGAGCCCATGACCGACACGACATCCTCGTCCGGGGCGCCGTCCGTCGCGGCGCTGGCGCCGCTGCTGCGCACGGCGGTGCGCGAGGCGGCCGGCCTCGCGCTGCCGTTCTTCGAGCCCGGCGGGCAGACGCGCGCGCGGGTCTGGTCGAAGTCGGGCGGCTCGCCGGTGACGGAGGCCGATGTCGCCGTCGACACCTTCCTCAAGGTGCGCCTGTCGGAGGTCGAGCCGGCGGCGGCGTGGCTGTCGGAGGAGACCATCGACGACCCCGTGCGCCTGGGCGCGCAGCGGGTCTGGATCGTCGATCCGATCGACGGCACCCGCGCCTTCCTCTCGGGCCATCCCGACTGGTCGATCGCGGTGGCGCTCTTGGAGGCGGGCGAGCCGGTGCTCGGCGTGGTGTTCGCGCCCGCCACGGGACGCTTCTACGAGGCGATCGCGGGCGAGGGGGCGACGCTCGACGGCGCGCCGATCCGCGCCTCGGCGCAAGGGGCGCTGGAGGGGGCGCGCATCACCGGCCCCAAGCCGATGCAGGACCGCCTGCTCGGCGGCGCCGCGAGCCTCGGGTCCGAGCCCGCGGTGACGCGGGTCGAGCGGGTGCCCTCGTTGGCGCTGCGGCTCGCGCGCGTGGCCGAGGGCGTGATCGACCTCGGCCTCGTCTCGAAAGATTCGCGGGATTGGGACTTGGCCGCCGCCGACCTGATCCTGCGCGAGGCGGGCGGCGTGGTGTGCGACCTCGACGGTCGCCCCACGGTCTACAACCGCCCGGAGCCGCGCCACGGCGAACTCATCGCCGTACCGCGGACGCTGCAGGAGCCCGCTTTGGCGGCGCTCGCGCGGGGGAATGGTTGAGGAAATCGGCCTGCCATGCTGCGAGCATGGCGGGCCGCCCCCGCGACTGCGGGGCGGCGGTCGTCCGCCGGACGCGCGGAGGCTGACCTTCGGTCAGGTTCCGCGCACTGATTTAAGCCGCCTCGCGCAGCCGCACGGCCCGCGGCGAGAGGCCGAGCCGCTCGGCGAGATGCCAGCGCAGTTCGCGCGGCGAGTGGTATTCGTAGGAAGGGTCGATCAGGTGGCTGAGATCGGCCGGGCCTCGGGCCGCGGTCTCGATCAGGCGGTCCACCCGGAAGGTCGCCGCGTCGGTGACGGGCGAAGGGGCGCCCGCATGGCGCCGGAACTCGAACTGCATTTTCTTGTCTGTTCTTTCTCTCACCGGATGTCCGCGACTTTTCTTTGAGCCGGCCGGTGTCGTTTCTGATTGTCGTTGGCGTCGTCTTGTCAGGCGGCACCCGCGATCCGTCCAGGCGGGCGGGGGCCGCGTCGTCGTCGGGGATGGGTTCACCATCCCCGTAGTGGTCTTTAGACCGCCTGGAGGTTGCCGGCGGCGTCCTTGCCGCTGCGCTTGTCGGTCAGAACCTCGTAGGAAACCTTCTGGCCCTCGACGAGATTGCGCAGGCCGGCGCGCTCGACGGCGGAGATGTGGACGAACACGTCCTTGCCGCCGTTATCCGGCTGGATGAAGCCGTAGCCCTTGGTCTCGTTGAACCACTTGACAGTACCAGTATCCACGAAAACTTCCTTCGTTCTGGCTCGCCCACGCGCAAGGGTATGCGCGCAGCGAGCGCGTCGTTTCATCCGTCGATGTACGGATAGACGGGTGCGGGCCGTGGAAAGCATGCGGCATGAGGGCCGCCGCTCCCGTCATGTCCCTATCTAGGCGCTCGATGCGGCCTTAACAAGGCGCCTCGACCCGGCAGGGACGCCGCAGGCGGGGCCTGCCCCGCCCCGGGCGGCCGTCTGCCGCGCAGTCTCCCACCCTGTGACAAAGCCCGGTGCGGGTGCATATAAGGGTGAGGGCCCAGGCGTTTATGCCGGGGCGTTCTTGAGCGGCATTCCCCACGCAGTCGGGCGGTTCATGGCGGGCATCTCGGTTTCCCTCGAAGGCGCGAACATCCAGCTCTCCTTCCAGAAGGACGAGCAATCGACGGCGGTGGTGATGGACGCCCGCGCCGCCCGCGCGCTCGTGCGCGCCGTGGGCCAGCTCCTCACCGCGATCGACGACGGCGACGAGGTCGATCTGCCCGACGAGAACGACGAGGACATCGCCATGCTCGACGTGACCTCCTCGGCGATCGAGGTCGGCACCGACGAGCAGGGCCAGGCGGTGGTCGCCCTCCAGGCCGGCGCCCTGCCGCCGTTCCAACTGCGCCTGACCGACGAGGAAGCCCGCCACGTCGCCACCAGCCTCAGCGAGATTTTGGCGGCGCCGCGGGACGTGCGCACGTCGCACGGGGGGCATTGAGGGCCGGGCTCTCGGTCCAAACCCTTCATCCCACCAAACCCCCTCATCCTGAGGTGCTCAGCCGAAGGCCGAGCCTCGAAGGAGAGCTCCAGGGATCGCGCGAACCACTGGAGCCCTCCTTCGAGGCCGCTTCGCGGCACCTCAGGATGAGGCGGATGGGTGGGGCGAGCCCGTCGTAAAGGCTCGCGCTGAACACCCAAAAAGGATCAAACGCCCGGACGGCCGCGGCGGGGGCCGCGCGCGCGCTCGGCGCTCGGCAGGGCATCCGGCACCATCGTGACGATGACCGGGTTCGGCACGTGGTCGAAGGCGGCGCCGTTATAGGCGTCCACGCCCATGCCGATCACGCCGCCCGCCAGCACGTTGCCGGCGAAGCCCGCCGCGCCCGAGCCGACGAGCTTGGTCCGCACCGGCACCGTCTGCGGCCGGTAGCCCGGCAGGGTGAAGGTGGCGTCGAACTCCTCCGAGCGCGGGATGTCGAGGGCGCAGGGCGTGGCCGGGCAGGAGCGGTTGGTGGAGGTCGTCATCGCCGCGCCCGCGGGCGCCGAGGTGAACGTGATCATCTCCGACGTGCCGCGCGTGATGCTGCCGCACGCCGACACCCCCGCCGCGACGAGCGCGACGGCCAGACACTGACGAACCATGGAACGATGCCCCCCGAAACGCCGCCTCTGCGGGCGGATGATCGGGTTGTCCGCCGGGGGACGGGGCAACGCAAGCGTGCCGACGCGAAAGGCCGGGAAAACGCTGCCGGGACAGGATGCCTATCTCCGAAAAGTAACAAAGGACCGCCTCCACCTTGGAAGGCGGGGGCGGTTGCAGCGTCGATTACATGCGGATGCCGGGATCGGTCGGGCCGCCGGGGAGGTAGTCGGGCTCGGAGCCCGGCCCCTTCGGCTCGCCGATGCCGGGCTCGTCCACCGGATAGGGGGAGCGCGGGCCGGTCGGGCCGATATCGGGCTGGTCGTCCGGCTGGGGCGGCGGCGGCAGGTCGCCGGGGGTGGGGTCGGGGGTCGGGATGCCGGGATTGGCCATGGAGCCTCTTCTGGCTTGCGGTGTCGGGTGTGTGGGTCCAACACCCGCTCGCCGGAGGGGTTCCGTGACGTTTCCTAGGGGATTGGCCGCAGGAACCGGCCCGGCGGCGCAGGGTTGGCCTGCCATATCCGCCCATCACAGGAGCCCGAGCATGCCCGATATCGGCGAGGCCAAGATCCTCATCGTCGCCACCGACGGATTCGAGCAGAGCGAACTGACCGTGCCGCTGGAGAAGCTCAAGGCGGCCGGGGCCACGGTCCACGTCGCGAGTCCGCAATCGCGCCAGTCGAAGGACGCCATCAAGGGCTGGGACAAGACCGATTGGGGACAGTCCGTGCCGGTCGATCTCGATGTCGAGAGCGTGAACCCGGCCGATTACCACGCGCTGGTGCTGCCCGGCGGGCAGATCAACCCGGACAAGCTGCGCCTGGAGGCGAAGGCGCTCGACGTGATCCGCAGCTTCCTCTCTGAGGGCAAGGTCGTGGCCGCGATCTGCCATGGGCCGTGGCTGCTGATCGAGGCCGGCGCCGTGAAGGGCCGCACCCTGACCTCGTTCCCGTCGATCAAGACCGACGTGATCAACGCGGGCGGTGATTGGGTGGACGAGGAAGTCGTCACCGACGGCGGCATCGTCACCAGCCGCAAGCCCGACGATCTCGACGCGTTCGTCGCCAAGATCATCGAAGAGGTGAAGGAAGGCCGCCACGAGCCGCGCCAGCTCGCCGCCTGATTTTTTTGGGATTTTGAACGAGCAAAGCCGCCGACGCACCGCGTCGGCGGCTTCTATCGTCGCTCATCCTACCCTGACCCTCATCCTGAGGCCGCTGCGCGGCACCTCAGGATGAGGGGAATTGTAGGGATCAGCGCCGGGCCGCCGCCTTCTGCGCCTTGGCCGCGGAGGCGCCGGCCATCAGCTTGGCGAGGTGCTCCTGATCGAAGCCGTCGGCGCTCGCGGTCTGCACCGAGGCGCCGGGGAAGGGCTCGACCTTGCGCGGGGTGATCGAGCCGGTGCTGACCGGATCGGGCAGCGCCGCCGCGACGGGGAGCGCGGGGGCCGCGGGCTCCCGCTGGAGGCGAAGGGCCCAGTGGGCCGCGGTGGAGAGCACGGCGATGGCCAGGATCGCCTTGATGCCGCTCGTCAGGAAACGCCGCATGATCGTGGGCCGTCGAACGCGAGGGGAACGCGACCGGTTCCCCGGTCTTTTCCATCATCGCGCAGGATCGTGAACGAACCGCGCAACGCGGTTCGCCACGACCGTGCCGGATCGGGTCAGGTGCTCGTCGCGACCTTTCCGTGCGCAGCGCCCCCGGTATCCGTCGCTCCGCGGGTGCGCCACAGGCTGTAGCCGATGCCGCCCGCGAGCAGGAAAACCGTGACGGCGAGCGACACCCACGGCGGCAGATGCACGAGGTCGAACGTGTCGGCCACGATGATCTTGGCGCCGATGAACAGCAGGATGAAGGCGAGCGCCGTCTTGAGGTAGGCGAAGCGGTCCACCATCGCGGCGAGCGCGAAGTAGAGGGCGCGCAGGCCTAAGATCGCGAAGATGTTCGACGTGTAGACGATGAACGGGTCGGTGGTGATGGCGAAGATCGCCGGCACGCTATCGACGGCGAAGATCACGTCGGCCACGTTGACGAGCACCAGGGCCACCGCCAGCGGGGTCAGCCAGCGCACGGTCTTACCGGTCTTCGGGTCGGCCTTCCGCACGGTGAAGTGCTGGCCGTGCAGCTCGTCGGTGATGGGCACCAAGCGCTTGAGCAGGCGGAAGGCGGCGCCGTCGCGCACGTCCTTCGCCTCGTCCTCCTTCGAGATCAGCATCTTGAGGCCGATGAAGAGGAGGAACACGGCGAAGACCGAGAGCACCCAGTGCGCCTGTTGCACGAGCGCAGAGCCGAGCCCGATCATCAGCCCGCGCAGCAGCACGGCGGCCAAAATGCCCCAGACCAGGACGCGGTGCTGCGCCGCCCGCGGCACGCCGAGCGACGTCAGGATCACCGCGATGACGAAGACGTTGTCCATCGACAACGACTTCTCGATCACGAGGCCGGTGACGTATTCCTGGCCGGCCTGGGGGCCGAGCATCCACCACACCCAGCCGCCGAAGGCGAGGCCGAGGGTGAAGTAGAAGGCGGTGAGGAGAAGGCTCTCCTTCACGCCGATCTCGTGGTTCTTGTCGCGGTGGAGCAGGCCGAGATCGAAGGCGAGCAGGCCCGCCACGAGGGCGTGGAAGCCCGCCCACATCCAGACAGGCTTACCGAGCCACTCGTAAGTGAAGAATTCCATAGCGATGGGACCTTGATGCTTCTGCCGAAAGGAGAGCATCGACTCCGACATCACGTGACGCGTCGGTGCGTCCTCGGGCGAAGATGATCCCGCCGGGGCGGCGGGAGGGCTTCCCAAGGGGGCAAGGGGGAAGCATCGCGATGAGGCACGCCCGCGCGTCCCGCCAGAGGGGCCCGCAGCCGATACGGCGCAGGTGGAGGGCGGTCCGCGGCGATTCAAGGGGCCGCGTGCGCGATGCGCCGATCACGTCTTTCGTGATCGCTTGACAGACGCGGCCCGGCGGGGCCTCCCCCGTGGCATGGACACGGATCGCAGCGGCGAATTCCAAAAAGAAATCGCGATCGTCGGCGGGGGGCCGGCGGGGCTGATGGCCGCCGAGACCCTGGCCGGGGCGGGGCAGGCCGTCACCGTCTACGAGCGGATGCCGTCCGTCGGGCGCAAGTTCCTGATCGCGGGCCGCGGCGGGCTCAACCTGACCCATACCGAGCCGCTGCCGGATTTCCTGGCCCGCTACCATCCGGTGCAGCCCGCGCTCGCAGCGGCGATCGAGGCCTATCCGCCGCAAGCCCTGCGGAACTGGTGCGAGGCGCTCGGCCAGCCGACCTTCGTCGGGTCGAGCGGGCGGGTGTTCCCGAAGAGCTTCAAGGCCTCGCCGCTGCTGCGGGCGTGGCTCGCGCGGCTGACCGAGGGCGGCGTCGCGATCCGCACCCGCCATCGCCTGACCGGGCTCGGGGCCGACGGCACGCTCGCCTTCGAGACGCCGGACGGCTCTTTGAGCGTCCGCCCGCGGGCCGCGCTGCTGGCGCTCGGGGGGGCGAGCTGGCCGCGCCTCGGCTCGGACGGGGCCTGGGTGCCGTTGCTCGAAGGCGCCGGCCTCGCGGTGGCGCCGCTGCGGCCCGCCAATGTCGGCTTCGCCGTCGCGTGGTCGGCGCATGTCACGGAGCGCTTCGCGGGCGCCCCGCTCAAGCGGATCGCCGCCCGGATCGGCGACGCGCACGCGCGGGGCGAGGCGGTGGTGACGGCGGGGGGCATCGAGGGCGGCGTGATCTACGCGCTGGGGCGCCCGATCCGCGAGGCGGTGGAGCGCGACGGCGCCGCCACCCTGGTCCTCGACCTGCGGCCCGATCTCGACGCGGGCGCCCTCGCCAAAAAACTCGGCCGGACGCGCCCCGGCGAGAGCCTGTCGACGCGCCTGCGCAAGGCGGCGGGGCTCGACGGCGTCGCCGCCGCGCTGCTGCGCGAGGCCCACGCCAACGCGCTTCCCAGCGAGGCCGATGCGCTTGCAACAGCGATCAAGGCGGTTCCGCTGCGGCTGACGGCGCCGGCCCCGATCGCGCGGGCGATCTCGACCGCGGGCGGGCTGACGCTCAGTGAACTCGACGCGCGCTTCATGCTGCGCGCCCGCTCCGGCCTGTTCGCGGCGGGCGAGATGCTGGACTGGGAGGCCCCCACCGGCGGCTACCTGCTGCAAGCCGCCTTCGCCAGCGGCCGGGCGGCGGCGCGGGGGATGCTGGATTGGCTGGGGGAGGGGGGCTGAGAGAGGGCTGAGTTCGGCGTCTACCCGCGCCGGGCGCTCTCCTCCCCCTTGCGGGGAGGAGCCGGAGGTGGGGGTGGTTCAGGATGGATTGCCGAGCCTCATCCGGCACCACCCCCACCCCTACCCCTCCCCCTTGCGGCAGGGCTATCGCATATGACTTTTCGGCGCGTCGATCCGCGTTGAAGGCCATGCGTTGACGCCTCCTTATAGACAGGAGGTGATCGATGCTGGAAGTGCAGGGTTTGTTTTC